>JAJPJZ010000281.1 GCA_021323935.1 Terriglobia bacterium
CCGGGCGCTGATTGCCGCGCGCAGAAGGCGGAGCGCAGCGGACCTTGATGGCGTTGCGATCGTACCACTCGATGCAGCCCTCGATCTTCTCCCCGTCCTCGAGGACGAAGACCATGGGGGTCTGGCTCTGTACCTGCTTCTGGAAGTAGAAGGATTCGGCGTGGGAGGCTTCGTGCGCAGAGGCAGCCGGCGGAGCGGATCGCCACAAAACCGGCTCATCGCGGCGCGGGACGCGGCGGGTGCGAAGAGCGCTCTCCGGCAAGTGGGGCCGGATGAGCTTGCGGGGGCCGATGATGTCGAGTTCCCGCGGAGGGTCGGCGGGCGGCGCAGGGGCCGGAGCTGCCGTGGGCGGTGGAGCAACGATGGGTCGGGGGGCAGCGACGGGTCCGAGAGCGGCTGCGGCTCTCTGAACGCCCGGTTTCGCTACAGGGGATGTACGCAGAGTGCGCACCGCTGAGGCAGGCAATTGGGACATTTCACCCATAATCCTTTACGGACAAAGATGCCTGTGTGATGCGGGAAAACAGGGCCACGTCGCACGGCAGCAGGATTTACTCGCTGAGTTGTTTTGATGGTAACCCCGAATGCATGTGGGAAAGCCAGGGCGCCACGTCGCCGGGAGATTTTGCGCGAATTGGCGTGCCTCAGGAGGAGCCGAGCTGGGCGGCGAAGCTGTCCAGAGCGAGGGAGCGTAACAGGTTGCGGCGCATGCCGGATTCCACGCCGCGGAGGCCGCGGGCAGCGCCTTCGATCCATTCGAAGGTGACGGCGTTGGCGAGGGTGGTGAGCTCCTTCTCGAGGTCGATGTTGCGCAGGAGCGCGGCGGCGCTGGATTTAAGCAGCAGCAGGTCCTCCAGCAGGGAGGCGGCGGCGCGGATGAGGTTGTCGGTCTTCTCCTGGCCTTCGGCGCCGGCTCGGTAGGTGTCGGTCATACGAAAGAGGGTGGAGAGATCGGGCTCCTGCACGGAGGTGCGGAGGAGGATGAGGGCATCGGCGCGGCTGGCGAGGTAGGCCGGCAGGTCGAAGCCGAGAGCGCGGCCGGTGGCGCCTTCGGCGAGGCGCGCGATGAGGGCGCGCTCGGCGGGTCTGGTCTGGGGGCGGCGCTCGGCCAGGAGGCGCTCGATCTCCAGGGTGGGCAGGGCGCCTAGGCGGAAGATGCCCGCGCGGGAGCGGATGGTGGGAAGCAGTTCGCCGGGGTTTTCCGTCAGCAGGAACAGGGTTGCGAATTCCGGCGGCTCTTCCAGCACTTTGAGCAGCGCGTTGGCCGCTTCCTTCATGAATGCCGAATCGGTGAACGTGAACACGCGCCGGCGGGCTTCGGCGGGGCGGAAATAGATCGACGCCGTGACCCGACGCACCTGGTCAACCTTGATCATGTTTTGCGGCGGATCCGGCGGAATGACGAGCACGTCAGGGTGGGTTTGAATCAGCAGGCGAGTCTCGCGCTTGTCGGCTTCGCGCAGGCCCTCGCGCGCTTCAATCGCTTCAGCAACCCGGGCGTCGAGATCGTCGGCCTGGGCAATGCGAGTGCAGTTTACGCAGCGGCCGCAGAAATCAGGCAAGCCATCACTCTGCGGACTCTCCAAACAGTTCATGGCCTTGGCGATCATTTGCGACAGCGTGAATTTGCCCGCGCCGCGCGGACCGGCCACGATGACGGCGTGCGGAAAGCGGTCGCGCCCCAGCATCTGCCGGATCTGGCTGACGGTTTCGGCGTTGCCGTGGAAATTAGAGAATGGCATTGTTCAAGATTGCAGGTTACACGTCTGCTCTAAGCGCCGCCCGCCACGGGAGTCTTCGTCGCCTTGGCTCTTGCCTTTATCCGGCCCGCCAGTCGCTCGCGCACCATGGCTACTATTTCGCGATGCACGGTTGCGATAGGGCGCCGCGCATTCACCACGATCACACGGTCTCGATCGCGGCGCGCAATGGCAAGGTACTGCCGGTGAACGCGCTCAAAAAAGGCGCGGCTCTCCTGCTCAAAGCGGTTTTCATCGGCGGTCGCGCTTCGCGACTGCAGGTTGCGCCGGCGCGCGCGCTCCACGCTGTGCGCCGGGTCTGAATCCATCAGGATGGTCAAATCCGGCTGCTGCCCGCCGCAAATGATCTTGTGCATGGCCAGAACGGTTCCCGAGCCAAGCTGCCGGCCTGCGCCCTGGTAGGCTTCGCTTGAATCGGTGAAGCGATCGCACAGCACAATGCGGCCTTCGCGCAACCCCGGATTGATCACCTCCGCCAACTGCTGCGCGCGCGAGGCGAACATGAGCGCCAGCTCGGTCATAGCGTCCATTTCGTTGGCCGAGTGCAGCAGCACTTCGCGAATGCGGTCGCCAATCGGCGTGCCGCCGGGCTCACGCGTGGTGATGACGTCGTAGGCCTCGGCGCGTAACGCGTCGGCGAGCTTGCCCATCTGCGTGCTCTTGCCGCAACCATCAAGGCCTTCGAAAGTAATGAATGTGCCGCGAGGATGCATGTTCATGGACCGGCGAACACTCGACGATGAAGCCGGCGAAACGTCGCCCGCAGTTAAACGCCGACGATTATCAGATTACCGGATTCGCCGATTTCGGCTAAACTATCGCTGCCAAAAAACGATGTTACGACCTGGCGATTACATCGACGATTATTGCTCCCGCTGCAAGCGCGGCATGGACCATGCGGTGGTTTCGGTTAAGGGCGAAGAGGCCGACCGCGTGCGCTGCCGCACCTGCGATTATGAGCATCCCTACCGTAAGAACCGCGGCGGCAAGAAGGAAATGACGAACAAGGACGCGTTCGACCAAGTCCTGGCCAGTGTGATGGGATCGCTGCCTTCATCTACCCCGGTTAAAAAGCCCAAGCGGAAGTGAGCCCGCGGCGCTGCGCTACACTGGTTCGCTGTTATTCCTGAGGTCGCGAATTATGTTGCAGCGCTTCATTTTCTGCATTATTTGCCTTCAATTTTCGCTCTTCGCCGCAGGCCAGGCGCGCACCGCGCCGCCGGAACAGGCGAACCAGGCCGGAGTTCCTTCCGGCCAACCCAAAAACGTGGCTGACGCTGCCCGCGAAGTCACAGCGAATGCTCCGCATCTGAGCGCAGCCGGGCCCATCACCCTGCAAGTCGACGCCACCCAGGTGGCCATGAAGATCCTGCATGCGCACCTCACCATTCCGGTGAGCGGCGGCGGTGAAACCACCCTGGTGTATCCCAAGTGGATTCCGGGCGAGCACATGCCGAGCGGGCCGATTACCGACCTGGCGGGATTAAAGTTCACGGCCGGCGGCAGGCCGCTGGTGTGGCGCCGCGATCTGACCGATATGTGGGCGCTTCACGTCGCAACCGGCGGCGCAAACCAGATTGAAGCCGACCTCGATTTCCTTTCTCCCGCGTCGGGCTCATTTTCCGGCGGAGCTTCTTCCACGGCCACGCTCACGGTGATTTCGTGGAACCAGTTGCTGCTCTATCCGCAAGGCACCGCCGCCCATGACGTCACGTTTCGGCCGTCGCTGAAGCTGCCGCGCGGCTGGAAATTCGGGACGGCTCTTCCGGGCGCGGCGCAGTCGGGTGACACCATCAACTTCGCGCCGGTGCCGCTCGAGACGCTGGTCGATTCGCCCCTCATCGCCGGCGAGCATTACCGCGCCATCGATATCACGCCGCCGGGCGAGGCGCTGCACCACGAGATCGACATGGCTTCTGACTCCGATGCCGCGCTCGAAATGCCGGCGGAGACGATTCACGATTACAAGCAGCTCATCGCGGAAACCGGCGCGCTCTATGGCGCGCGCCACTATCGCGACTACCACTTCCTGCTCACCTTGAGCGACCAGGTCGCGCACTTCGGGCTCGAGCACCACGAATCCAGCGACGACCGGGTTGACGAGCGCTCGCTGCTCGATGATGGCGCGCGCATGCTGATGGGCGGCCTTCTGCCGCATGAGATGACGCACTCATGGAACGGCAAATACCGCCGTCCCGCCGACCTCGCCACGCCCAACTACCAGGTGCCGATGGAAGACGATTTGCTTTGGGTGTATGAAGGCCTGACCGAATACCTGGGCGACGTGCTCGCCGCCCGCAGCGGCCTGTGGACCGACGAGCAATATCGCGAGAACCTGGCCGCGGTGGCAGCCGGGCTCGACAATCGCCCGGGCCGCACCTGGCGTCCGCTGCTCGATACCACGATTGGCGCGGTCTTCCTTTATGACGCTCCGGGCGCCTGGAGCTCGTGGCGGCGCGGCACCGATTTTTACGACGAAGGCGAGCTCATCTGGCTTGAAGTCGATACCATCATTCGCAAGCAAACCAACAACGCCAAAACCATCGACGATTTCGTTCACCTGTTTCATGGCGGCCAGAACACCCCGCCCATGGTGAAGCCATACACGTTTGATGACGTGGTGAACGCGCTCAACCAGGTTGCGCCCTACGACTGGCGGCGCCACTTCACCGAGCGGCTTACGTCATTGAGCGCGCACGCGCCGCTCGGCGGAATCACCAATGGAGGATGGCTGCTGGTCTATAACGACACTCCCAACACCATCATGCGCGCGCAGGACGCGGGCGGCGGAGCCAACCTGGCCTACTCGCTCGGGCTGCTGTTGAGCCGCGAAGGCCGCGTGGCCGATTGCATCATGAACTCGCCCGCCTACCAGGCCGGCATCTCGCCCGGCATGACCATCGTTGCGGTAAATGGCCGCCGGTTCTCGCCCGACGTGATTCATGACGCGCTCGCCGCCGGCAGCAACGGCAGCGCGCCGTTGGAGCTGCTGGTCGAAAACAGCGATTATTTCAAGAGCGTCAGGGTTGATTATCACGGCGGCAACCGCTATCCGCACCTGGTACGGCAGGCGAACGAGCCTGACTTGCTCGGTCAGATCATCAAGCAGCACGCCGCCAGCGTTCCGGCCGGCGAGCCGCAGATGGGCGCGCCTACAATCCGCTGAACAAATCACTTTCGAATTCAGCGCGCTGAGGCTCGGCGGTGGCTGCCAGGTGCCAGTGCTCGAACCCGCCGTGGCGCCGGACCGCGCCTTGGAAAATAGAGTAGAGTGGCGCCTGCGTTGTGTGCTCCTGGAAGGCCGCCAGCTTTACATCGAGCACCGCAGAAATATCGATTGAGGCCGTGACCGGCGGTTGCGCCACGGGCTGCCGCCCCTCGAGCGTAATCAGGCCAGTGCTGTAGTAGAGCTTGCGCGAGCGGTGCGGGCTGGCTCCGCCCTGCACTTGCTCAGGGAATCGGTCGTCGCGGCCTGCCCACTGGAAGGCGAGCGAAGCGAACATTCCCGCCATGGCGTGATCGGCGTGCGCGGTCACGCCGCCTTCCGGGCCGAAGGTCAAAACCACATCGGGCCGGATGCGCCGAATCCTGAGGACAAGATCGCTTGTGACCTTAAGAACCTGCGCCGACGCCAGCTTGCCATCCGGATAATCAAGCACTTCGCCGTGGGAGACGCCCAGGCGCCTGCACGACCTGGCAAACTCCTCGCGTCGCAGCGCCGTGAGCTGCCCGTCGCTGCTTGCGGCGCCGCGGTGCCGCGCTGCCGCACCCGCAGTCAGGCAGATGACCGATGTTTCGACGCCGCGCCGGCCGTAAATCGCCAGCGTTCCGCCAAAGTTTCCAGCTTCGTCGTCAGGGTGAGCCGTGATGCAAAGCAGTCGCTTGGTCATAGCAAGGGTTATCCACTACAGAATTCCCTGAGCCCAAACTGCACGGTGCGAGCAGTAAGCTCCGGGACGGCATCTTGAACCTGCTCGGCATCTTAAATAGACGTAATCTGCCGCTGAAAGGTGCAGCACGTGAAACGGGCCCTGTTTTCTGCTCTAACCTCGCTGCTGGTCGTGGCCATTGCGGCAGCCGCTTCTTCGACGGCGCGCTCCGGAAAAGAAAGCGAAAAAGAGACGGTTGCGAACACCGCTCCTATCGGAATGGAATCGCTGCTGCCGCGCCCGCACGGGCAGGCATTTGCCATTTACGCGTCGGTGGAAGGCGCCGACCTGCTTCGACCGCAGGCGCTCGCTATGCCGCAAAGCTCCGACGCAAGCGCGCCTGAAGCGTCGCAGCCGGGTTCCGCCGGCCGCCTGTCATTCCGCGTGACCGCAACCACTTTGGGCGTGCAGCCCGATGCCGCCTCATCCGCGCGGTTTGATTCTGACCTTGAGACTGCAGAACTGCTGCGCTCGCTGCACTTCCGGCTGCGCATTTCGCAGGGAGGCCTGAAGGTTGAGCGCCTGCAGCCGGCTGATGTCCGCATGATTGGAGTTCCGGCTGACGTGCCCTACGGTGAGCGCATCTACCGCGTGATTTTTCAATCGGCGCCCTTGCCGGCGAGCACCAGGATGGTGCTGGAAGTTACCGCGCCAAATGGCGAGCTGCTGTGCAAATTTCCTGTCGCCGGCAATTAAACCGCGGCTTCCTGCAGTTCTGATTGTTCCAGCATGAGCGCCAGCACGTCCTGCGGCGCTGAAGCCATCCACACCGGCGCGAACGATTGCCGGTGCAGCGGCGAAGGCCCATGCTCGCGCAAGCTGCGAATGTGTGCCTGCGTGTAATAGCCCTTGTTCGAAGCCAGCCGGTAGAGCGGATACACCGGGTCCCACTGAACGACCATGCGGTCGCGCTCAACCTTGGCCAGGATGGACGCGGCGGCAATCGACGCCGAGAGCGCATCGCCATGGATGATCTTGGTTTGGCGGCAGCGCGAGTCGGCGCTTGGCCAATCGACCGTGAGCGCGTCAACCAGCAAGTGGTCGGGTTGCGGCTGCAGTCGCCGCAAGGCCTCGCGCATGGCCAGACGGGTAGCGTGGTAGATGTTGAGCTGGTCGATTTGCGCTGCGTCAATTGCGGCCACCGCCCAGCCGATGCAGCGCTCGCGAATGCGCTCGGCCAGCACTTCGCGCCGCTCCGCGGTGAGCAGCTTGGAATCGCGCAGTCCGCGAATGCGGTCGCCGCGGTCAAGTATCACCGCGCCGGCCACCACCGGGCCAAACAGGGAGCCCCGCCCGACTTCGTCAACGCCAGCGACCAGCGTTGCTCCGCCGGCATAAGCCCGCTTTTCAAATTTCGTAGTGCACTTCAGAGTCTTGAGCAGGCGCAGCTTGGCCGCCGATTTTGAAATCGGCCGGCCGTTGCGGCCGATGAGCGGAGACTTAGGAGGCCGAGGCACGGTGGTGGGGACCTGAAATCAGTGTGGCCGCGATCACGCTAAAAGGCAAAAGAAAAAGGCAGGATGCGCACAGCGCGCTCCTGCCCTTCAGGTTGATTGCTGCGCGCCTAGCCGTTCCGCACACCGTCGCCGGCGGCAACCGTCCTGGAGTTGCCGGCTGCCATGGGCCGCTCGACTTCGCGCAGGCGTGCAGCCTTGCCGCGCAAGCCACGCAGGTAATACAGCTTGGCGCGGCGCACGCGCGACGAGCGCACGACTTCAATCTTGTCAATCACCTTGGAATTGAGCGGGAAAATTCGTTCCACGCCCTGGCCAAAGCTCATCTTGCGGACGGTGAAGCTGGCCTGCGGGCCGCGGGTTTGCGCGATCACCACGCCTTCAAATGCCTGTACGCGCTCTTTGTCGCCTTCCTTGATGCGCACGTGCACGCGCACCGTGTCACCGGGGCGAAAGGCGGGAATATCGGTGCGCTGAACCTTGCTCAGCAGCTTTTGAATGATGGGCGATGTGGACATTTGAATTTCCTTAAGCTTCCAGCGTTCAGTTCCCGGTCATTAAAGCTGCCAACCGGAAACTCGCAACTACTTCCGCATCTCCGCCACGATTTGCGCAATCAGCTCGCGGTCTTCGCTGCTGAGGGCGACACGCTCCAGCAGGTCAGGGCGATTGCGCAAGGTCTTTTCCAGAGACTTGCGGCGCCGCCAACGCCTTATTTCCGTGTGATTGCCCGAAACCAGTACTTCCGGCACCTTCATGCCGCGATAATCGGCAGGCCGGGTGTAATGCGGATAATCGAGCAGGCCGCCCGACGCACAGGTCGAGGACGGGCCTGAGGTCGCCCGGCCAGGTGCAACCGCCGTGGCGCTCTGCTCAGTATATCGTGGGTCGGCAGTTTTGCCCAATCCCCCCGCCTGGACCGCCGAGCTGAAGCTTTCCTGGCGGGCCGAGGCCTCATTGCCCAGCGCCCCGGGCAGCAGCCGGACGACCGCATCGGCGATGATGGCTGCGGCCAGTTCGCCGCCGGTGAGCACATAATCGCCCACCGAAACCTCGCGGTCGGCAATAAATTCAGACACGCGTTCATCCACGCCTTCGTAACGGCCGCAAATCAACACCAGCCGCGAAAGCTGCGAAAACTCCTCGGCCATCGCTTGCCGGAACAACTTGCCTTGCGCCGAAAGCAGCACGATCGCGTTATTGTCGGCTGCGCCGCGGCGCTCGGCCAGGCGCAATCCCAGCGATTCCAGCGTTTCGAAGATCGGCTCCGGCTTCAGCACCATGCCTTCGCCGCCGCCGAATGGCCGATCGTCAACCGTTTTATGACGGTCCGTCGTGATGGCGCGAAGATCGTGAATCGCCACCTCCACCAGTCCGGCTTCGCGGGCGCGGCGCAGGATGCCATGGTCGAGCGGCCCGCGAAAAAAATCAGGGAAGATGGTGAGGATGTCGATCTTCATCGAAAGCTACCGCCGGGCTAATGCTTGCGCTGCTGGTCCTGTTTTTCTTCCGCGCTCAAGGGCGCATCCAGCTCGAGCATACCTTCAGGCAGCCGCATCTCGATGCGCTTGTGCTCCAGGTCAAGCCTGCCGATGTATTCCTCGGCAAACGGAATCATCAGCTCTCGCGTCCTGCCGCCTGACTCCTGCCGGATGATGAGCAGCGGCGCCTCGCCCGCGCCAAAGATCACGTCGCCTACCGTGCCGATCTCGGCAGCCGCGCCGTCGCCTTCACTCGCCACTGCGACGCACCCAATCAGGTCAGCAACGTAAGTGTCGCCCGCTTCCAGTGTCGCGCGCTCGGCGTGCGCAATCTGCAGCTCGGCGCCCGTGAGTTCCTCGGCCTGCGAAATTGAATCCACCCCGGCAAACTTCATCACCAGCCGGCCTTTGTGCTGCCAGAAGTCATTGAGCTTCAACTCGCGCCGGGCGCCGCCGGGCAAGAGCGCGCTCAACCTCCGGCGTTCGGAAAATCGCTCAGGAAAATCGGTCAGCAGTTCGACGGCAACTTCGCCCTGGCGGCCCTGCGGCTTGATGACTCGCGCTACGCTGATGAAGGACGGGTCGGGCGCGGCTATTCGATAATCTCCAGCGAGTAGCGTTCGTGGAACTTCATGCTGGCCGCGCTCAGGATGGTGCGCAAGGAGCGCGCCGTGCGGCCCTGCTTGCCGATCACTTTTCCCAGGTCGCTTTCTGCGACCCGCAGTTCGAGCACCGTGCCCTCAGCATCATCGACGGCTTCAACCGACACCTGGTCAGGGGCATCGACCAGGACCTTGGCGATCTCCTGGATCAAAGTTCGCATTTCGTCGGAATGCTCGGCCATGGCGGCGCTCCTTGCAAATGGAAGCGAGAGACCCACATTGGCGGTGCTCCCATGGCCGGCGGCCTCGGGCCAGGATGGCTGCGTCAGGCAGCCGTGGGCGCACCGGCGCTTGCGGGCGCTTTATTGATGAGCCGCTGCACCGTGTCAGACGGCTGCGCGCCTTTTGAAACCCAATACTGAATGCGCTCCCGCTTCAGCTCGATGCTGGCCGGGTTGGTGCGCGGATTGTACGTCCCCACAACCTCTACGAACCGGCCGTTGCGGGCGCTTTGCTTGTCAATGACCACTACGCGGTAATGCGGCTGCTTGCGCGCTCCTACGCGCGCCAGGCGAATTGCTAACACTGGGAAAGGGTTCCTTTCTGGAATCTGCGGGCGGCGAACCAGCCGCAGCCTTACGCAAAAGCCTGCGCCTTGCGGCGAAGATGCTCAGGCAAGCTCGATTATCGCGGAAAGTTGTGCGAATCGCAAATGAAGCCGCTCACTGGGCGGGGCGGTCGGTCATGCGGAAGCGGGTGCGGAAGTGCTCGGAAAGCAGCTCGATGGCCTCGCGGTTCCGGTCCACGCCTTCTTGCGCCAGGTAGCGCATGGCTTCAACGATCAGCCGCTGGCCTTCGATATAGCGGGTATCGCTGCTGCGAGGTTTCCTTTCGCGGGTTACGTCAGGTCGAACCGGAATCGTGAACACCTTGGCCAAAACGAAGGACCCTCGTCAGGAATTAAAACCGTGACCGCCAATGCCGCAGTATAGCGGCGCATTTAACTGTGATTCCATACTTCGGGGAAACGCTGCTTGTGGAAAACCCAGCAGCGAACCATTCTGGAATTCCTGCCGAGCTTCAGCCCTGCGGGTGTACGACTTGCGTCTTGCTGTTGGTGGGCAGCTTGAATGCGTTTTTTGGAAGTGACTTGTTCAGTTGAATGTTGGTGTAGAAGGCGTCGCGGTAGTTGCCGGTCTGCGGCTCCATTAATTTTTGCCGTACGCAAATTCCATTCGCCGGGTTAATCCACAGATAAATTTTGTCGAACACGTTGCGGACCTTCTGCGATTTCGGCACCAGCAGCAGGCGCGCGGCATTCACGCCGCCCACCGGCTCCATCGCTTCCATGCTCACATCGAATGATTTCTTCAAGTCCTGGCCGCTGCCTCCGAACCCAAGGACCAGGAACGTCTCGAACGTTTCCTTGTTCTTGCCGGTGGCATATTCGGTCACGTGATTGGCGGCAGCGTCGAACAGCCTGACGGTCGAGCCGTCATAGAGCGCGTATTTTTCCGCGTTCTTCGGATCGGTGACGTGCGCCATCATCTCCAGGCGGCCATTGCTGCGCTGGAAAAAGATTTGCCCGCTCTGGACGTCGTGCTCGGCCACCGCGCTTTGAAACTGGTCCCATTTGAAGTCGGCCTCAGCGCTCCTGAACTGCTGCGCAGCTTTATCCATGCTGGCCAGCACTGAATCGAGCGAAGCGCCACCATTCTGGGCGAAGGCCATCGCCGGACACCACGCGATCACCAACGCTGCCGCAAACATCTTTCGAACACGGTTCATCATTTGTATGCCTGTTGTGGGAACCCGGTTCAGGCGGCCGGAGTTGCAACCTTTGAGCGTGAATCGCAGGGCAATTTTGCGGCGCCTTACGGGCGCGCAGCCCAGGCCCGGTACTCGGTTACGCGGCCGCTCTTATCTTTCACGGCTTCTACGCGGGTCAGCTCAATCTCGCCCGCAATCGGCTCAATGATGCGCAGCAGCGATTGGCGAACTTCATCGTCGTCGCGCCCCTGCACGGCCGATGCCGCCACCCGATAAATGAAGCCGTTGCCGCCGTCAGAGCTGACCACAACTTCAGCCGGATGCGGCGACCGGCTCAACGGCTTGTCATGAAAAACGCTGGAAGGAGTAATGAAGATGAAGGCCAGAATCAACGTGACCATCA
>JAJPJZ010000407.1 GCA_021323935.1 Terriglobia bacterium
AAGAGCCCAGCTACATGGGTACCTTCACGAGCGCCCGCCGTCACGTGCTGCACACCTTCGCGACCACGGAAAGCGCCATGATGAAGAAAAGAGCGGCGCAGTACATGCGCGGCGCCGAGTGCCCGGTCTGCAACGGCAAACGTCTGCGGCGCGAATCCCTGTCGGTGAAATTCGCCGGCCTCGATATCGCCGACATTTCTCGCCAGACACTCGAACGTCTTGGCGAAATCATGCATCCGTATGTGACCGACGCCAACGCGAAGCTCGCTAAAGAACATCCGGAGAAGGCGGAGGTGATTCGTCGCATCGCGCACGATCTCTGCAGACGCCTCAACGTTCTCCTGGATCTTGGCCTTGGCTATCTCTCGCTGGAGCGCAGCACGCCGACGCTCTCGCCGGGAGAGTTGCAAAGGCTGCGATTGGCTACCCAGGTTCACTCAAATCTGTTCGGCGTGGTGTACGTGCTCGATGAGCCTTCAGCCGGACTGCATCCGGCCGATACCGAGGCGTTACTTCGCGCGCTCGATCGCCTTAAGAATTCCGGCAACTCGCTCTTCGTGGTGGAGCACGACCTCGACGTGGTGCGTCGCGCCGACTGGATTGTTGATGTGGGGCCCGCAGCCGGCCAGCACGGCGGCGAGATCCTTTACAGTGGGCCTCCGGAAGGATTGAAGAACGCCAAGTCTTCGCAAACCCGGACCTACCTGTTCAATCCGCCTCACTTACCAGCGCGAAAGCTTCGCGCTCCGGTCGGTTACCTGAAACTCACCGGCGTTCGACGCAACAACCTTCACCATCTCGATGTCGAACTTCCTCTCGGGGTTCTGACGTCGATTACCGGCGTCTCCGGTTCGGGCAAATCCAGCCTTGTCAGCCAGGTCCTTGTGGACCTCGTGGCCGAGCGCCTCGGTCACGTCCTCGGGCATGAAGCGGATGAAACAGATGCCCTACAGCCGGCGACACGCGAGAAATCGGGCGGCAGGATCACGGCAGGAATGGAATTCGTCAAGAACCTCGTGGTCGTGGACCAGAAAGCCATCGGACGAACTCCCCGTTCCAATCTCGCGACATATACAGGGCTGTTCGACAGCGTCCGCACTCTGTTCGCCTCGTCGAACGGTGCGAAAGCTCGCCGCTATGGCGCGGGCCGTTTCTCCTTCAACGTAGGCGGCGGCCGCTGCGACAACTGTAAGGGCGAAGGCTTCGTAATGGTGGAACTTCTGTTCCTGCCGAGTGTGTACTCACCGTGCCCTCTGTGTCACGGCTCCCGCTACAACGCGAAGACGCTGGAAATCCGTTATCGCGGGAAGAACATCGCGGAAGTGCTGGCGTTGACGGTCGACGAAGCCTACGAATTCTTCGCGGAAGACATTTCGACGCGCCGGACCCTCCACGTCTTGCGTCAAGTTGGACTCGGCTATTTGCGCCTGGGGCAGCCCGCCACCGAACTCTCGGGCGGCGAAGCGCAGCGCATTAAGCTTGCCACTGAATTGCAACGCGGCCAGCGCGGCAACACGCTCTACATCCTTGACGAGCCGACGACCGGTTTGCATCCATCCGACGTCGAGCGTCTAGTCGCGCAACTTGACCGACTGGTTGAGGCCGGGAACACCGTTATCGTCGTAGAGCACGACATGCGCGTGGTCGCCGCCAGCGATTGGGTCATCGAAATCGGTCCCGCGGCCGGCGAGCGCGGCGGCCGTGTCGTCGTGCAAGGCACCCCGCAGGAAGTCGCGCAAGCCACCGGCAGTCGAACTGCGCCATATCTCCACCAATTTCTGCAGAGGTTCGACCGCGCCGCCTGATGGCGGCTGTGGCTGTCGAAGGGCGACGCGATTGGTATGCGCGGCGACCCGTTGCATCTGTTCGCTTCAGGGTTATTCCGCGCCGTGTCGTGGGACGGAGGAGTTCTTAGCGGCAATTCCTGGTCACTGCAATCGCCTCGTCAAGCGGAATTCGTCAGTGCAGTCCCCTCCTGGTCGCGATCGCGGGTTGAGCGCCGTTCTCTCTCGAACGCGATTCATCGTGCGATGCAACTTCGCTTGGCTGACCAGCAACTTACAACAGGACTGCAAGGTTGCACTGTGCGAGGTGCATTGTGTTCAAGCGCGCTCACTTCTTCTTCGCTTTCGTCATTCTGGCTGCGTCGGCTGCGGCGGCGGCCGACCAGATCACGCTAAAAAACGGCGACCGCATCTC
Organism: Terriglobia bacterium; assembly: GCA_021323935.1. Taxonomy (GTDB): domain Bacteria; phylum Acidobacteriota; class Terriglobia; order Terriglobales; family Acidobacteriaceae; genus JAFAIN01. The sequence continues at coordinate 2,200 of JAJPJZ010000407.1, forward strand.
CGGCGCGATTGTGAGCGCCGACGGCACCAACCTGACGTTCAAGACTGATTACGCCGGAACGCTCACCATCAAGCTGGATTCGGTGCAGGCAATTTCATCGGACCAGCCCATTTACATCACCACGACGGGGGGGCGGGTGCTGGTCGGCACCATCACCCAGAGCGACGGCAACCTGCAGGTAGCCACAGAGAACTCGGGCCAGGTGACGCTTGCCAGGCAGGACGTTAAAACCATGCGCTCGCAAGCCGAGCAGCGCCATTACGGCGCGTGGGGCGGGTTCCTGGATTCGGGCCTGAGCCTGGCGCGCGGCAACGCCAACACCACCGACTTCACGGTTGGCGCAACGGCCACGCGCATGACCGACCGCACCAAGGCGGCGGCGTTCGTGAATTCCCTACGCTCGTCGGGCACGGTGAACGGCACCACCCTGACCACCGCGAGTGCAATTCATGCCGGGCTGCGCTTTGACTTCAACCTGAGCCAGAAAACCTTCGCGTTCGCCTTCACTGATTTCGACCACGATCGCTTTCAGCAGCTTGACCTGCGCAACGTCATCGGCGGCGGCCTGGGCTACCACCTGGTGAAGACCGCGGCGACCAACTTCGACCTGTTCGGCGGCGGGTCGCTCAACCAGGAATACTTCACCACGCTGACCAGGCGATCGGGCGAGCTGCTGGCCGGCGAATCGCTCGACCACAAGCTCTCAAGCAGCTTCTCCGTGCGGGAACGGCTGGAGTTCTATCCCAACATCTCAGATATCGGCCAGTATCGCGTGGTGTTCGATCTGGGCGCGATCGCAAAGGTAACCAAAATTTTCAGTTGGCAGGTGGATGCCAGCGATCGCTACATCACCAATCCTGTGAATGGACTGAAGGGCAATGACCTGCTGTTCACCACCGGAGTGCGAGTGGCGTTTGGCGCGAACAAAGGAATGTGAAGGCGCGGCGGCACGCGCGAGCGGGTTAGAATTAGCTATGCCTACGAGCGAACAGGTGATGGAGCGGCTGCGCTACTGCTACGACCCCGAGATCCCGCTGAACGTGGTTGACCTGGGCTTGATTTACGGGGTTGAGATCGAAGACGGTGACGTGCGCGTGGAGATGACGCTCACCGCGCAAGGCTGCCCCTCGCACGTCGAGATTGGCCGCGACATCAAGCGCACGGTAGAAAGCATGCCGGGCGTGAATACCTGCAAAGTTGATGTCGTGTGGGACCCGCCCTGGACGCCACACCGCATCAGCCCTGAAGGCCGGCAGAAACTCGGCATTGACGAAGAGTCACTGGGGCCGGCGCCTACGGCGTGAGCCGCAGGATTTCGCGCCGCTGGCATCCGCCATGGGTCAGCTCCGGGCGCCGTTGCCGGAGTTGACGTAAAGGGTGACGATGGTGGGCGAGAGCAGGCTGGCCAGCGCACCTTCGCGCGCCGTGTGCTTCACCAGCAGGTACGGATAAAAACCCCATTGCTCGCTTGAGGGCAGCAGGCGGCGCATGCTCTGGAAGGTGAAGAACTGCTTGTGGTCTTCGTTCTGCACGGCGGAGATGCCGATCCCGCTGCGCTCAAAGAGCTGGAAAAACCAGAAGCTGTTGTTCGGCGTGGTCATCAGCAACTGGCCGCCGGGCCGAAGCACGCGCCGAAATTCCGCCAGGGTGAACTCAGGGTTGCGAAGGTGCTCGATGACCTCGCTGCACCAGATCACGTCGAAAGCGGCATCGGGAAACGGCAGCGGACCATCGGCATCGACGATGAGCGCGCCGGGATAATTCGTTTCAAGATCGATGGAAGTGACGGCGTAACCGCGCGCCTTCAGTTTTTCAGACCAGAATCCGTCGCGGCAGCCCACATCAAGCGCGGCCTTCCCCGCACCTTCACCGAGTAGCGAGAACGCAATCTGCTTGCCCTTGGTGGTGCGGCGAACTTCGTATTGGCCGAAATCAACCGGTATCTTTTTCAGGATTTTAATCAGCCCGCGCAGCATGTCAGTTGAGGTTATCAAACCAAGCTGGCACAACGGGCCCGCGCATCACTTCACTTCGGCGAGCGGCGGCTCATCGCGAGTGACGGGCTGGTTGCTGAGAACGATTTTTCCGCCAAGCTGCGCAAACGTCCAGGCGCCCAGCGCGCGCAGCCTGGGCAGCGCGGCGGCCCGCTGCAACTCAGGGACCACCAGGAAGACGCGCTCGGGCTGCTTCCACAGGCGAGCGAATTCGGCGTCGTTCAAAAAGATGTGGGGCGCATCGGCAAACTTTGAGCCAAACGTCAGGTTATCGACCAGGTGGTAATCGATGCCGGTGCCGGCGGAATCGGGCACATACATCCACATGCGTCGCCGAGTGTAGAAGGCCACGCTTGAAGTGTCATCGAAATCGCCATAGGCGGCGACCTGGTCTTGCGGGCGGAGATAGCGGTTGATCTGGTCAGCCAACTGGCGCGACGAAAGCAGCGGCTGGAAGGCGCCATAGGCGATATCGGCGGCCGCGAAGAAGGCGATCATTCCGGCAGCCATGGCCAAGGTGGCGGCCAAGGCGCTTCCGCGCCGGCGCAACAGCCAGGCAGCGGCGAACGCTCCCCCGAAGCCTAAGGCGGCCAGCGTAGCGGGAACGCGCAGATCGGCAAATGCCTGCGGCGTGAGGTCAAAGATGTGCGCCATGGAGACGCGGTAGAAGTCGTTTTCGTGGGTGGTGACGAGCGTGGCGATGTCCTGCTTTTGCACCTGGAACGAGCGGGCGACCAGCAGCAGGAGAGCGGTTCCTAGCAGCACTCCTAAGATCGCGAGCGCGGCTTGCGCCCGCAGCAGGCTCTTGCCGTTCCGGGCGGCTTCGGCGCGAGCGAGGCCCAGGCCAAGCAGCAGCGCGATGGCAGGCCACGCGCCAAAGCTGTAATACTCCATGCGCGAGCCGCCGACGAGTGAAAAGAACAGCAGGATGAAGCCCGCCCACACAAACAGAAAGACGCGCGCCTGCTGCTCGGCCGAGCCCAGCGCGCGCCAGCGACGCGGCGAGATGAACTGCTTCAGCGCAAAGCCGATAAAGACGCTCCAGGGGAAAAACCAGGCCAGGTGCTCAATCCACCAGAGCCATAGCGGCACGGCGTCGTAGTCAGGGGGCCAGCGCGTGCCCAGCGCGCGATTGAAATGCTCGTTCACGATGAACGACCACAAAAATCCGGGTGAGCGCCTTTCGGCCAGCAGGTGCCAGGGCAGGGCAATCGCCAGAACGATGAGAGCGCAGGAAACCAGCCGCAGCTCGCGCCACCGGCGCCAGCCGCCCGTTACGGTGACGAATACGGCAATGATGCCGGCAGGAAACACCAGGCCGACCAGGCCGCGCGTCAGCACCGCGAAGCCGACGAGTGCGGCCGCGCCCCAGTAGCAGGCGCGCTTGCTCAAGGTTCGTTGCGACGTTTCCGAGGCGGAGGTCCAGCCGCGCAAAAACAGGTAGAAGCTCGCCGTGAACAGGAGCGCATAGATCGCTTCCGGGATCATGATGCGGGTGAAAATGAACATGCCGACGCTGGTTGCACCGGCAAGAGCGGCGTAAAAACCTGATCGGCGGTCAAAGAAGCGGCGCCCGAATTCATAGAGCAGCAGCACCAGCGCAATCATGCTGAGCGCCACCGGCAGTCGAGTAGCGAAGGCATTCTGGCCGAAGATGCGGTACGAGAGCGCCACCAGCCAGTAGTGCAACGGCGCCTTCATCAGGTAGCGAATGCCGTTCATGTACATGGTGACGTAGTCACCGCGGGTGAGCATCTCACGCGCGACCACGGCGTGCGAGGAATCCGCGTCATCGAGCAACGAGGGGTAGAAAGCGGTGCCGAGATAGAGCGCCGCCGAGAAGCAGAACAGGAAAACGACAGACTGGCGGCCGGAGAAAAGTGCAGTCGGCCCCAGGTGCGGCGCTGGTTCCGGTCGATTGGCTGCCGGAGCGGGGCCCTGAACACGCGTCGCCATAAGGGGGGAAATTGCATGATAGCACGCGCTGGCCGGGGAGCCGGCCAGGGCTGGAGCGCCGGCGGTTTGCGTTAGAATCGGCCATCCTGCTGCCCACGCCGATGCCGCTTACTCTGCCGCCGAGCAACGCGAGGCCCCGTTGGCCGCGCCTGTTGCTGACGGCGATTGTTCTTGCCGCGCTCGCCGCGCTGGTGATTCGAGAAGCCAATGAATGGCGGCATTTTGACTGGGCGGCGTTCCGGCGGCACGCACAGCACATTGCGCCCGGATGGGTGCTCGCAGCGGTGGCTGCAATCTATGCGGCTTACGCGGTGCGCGCGGCGCGCTGGCGGGTGCTGGCGGGCACTACCAACGCGCCGGTGTTCCACCTTTTTTCGCCGACCATCATCGGCTTCACCGCTGTAGCCCTGCTGGGGCGCGCCGGCGAACTGGTAAGGCCGTGGCTCATCGCGCGGCGCGAGCACCTGCCGGCGGAATCGCAAGTGCTGGTCTGGGGGGTTGAGCGGCTGTTCGATACGGCGGTCGCGGTGCTGCTGGTGGGCGCGGGCCTGGTGTTCGTGCCTGCGGGCCTGCCGTACCTGGCGGCATTTCGTGCTGCGGGCGTGATTGCGCTGGCGCTGGCTGCGGCCGGCGGAGTCCTGGTTGCGCTGGCGGCCCGCCATGGCGAGACCGCGGCCGCGCGCATGGAGCAGACGCCTTCGCCCGTGGTGCGACTGCTGGCGCCGCCGGTGCTCCGCGCAGGCAGCGCCGCTCG
>JAJPJZ010000373.1 GCA_021323935.1 Terriglobia bacterium
CACCACACCGGAAGGAGCCTGCGCGAATGAACGCCAAAGCCTTCCTGGCCATGCTGGGCCGCGACGCGCACGTGGCCAAGCGCAACGTCAACATGATCCTGGTGCAGACGTTTTTGCAGCCGCTGCTGTTCGTGTTTATCTTCGGCCGCGTGATGGTGCGCAGCGGCTACATGCCGGAAAGTTACAAGAGCCTTCTGCTGCCCGGCATCATGGCCATCAGCATGATCTTTACCGGAATCTGGGCCGTGGCGATGCCGCTGATTGCCGAGTTCCAGTTCACCCGCGAAATTGAAGACCGGCTGCTGGCGCCCATGGAAATCGCCTGGGTGGCGATTGAGAAAGTGCTTGCCGGAGCGCTGCAGGCGACGATTGCAGGCCTGGTCGTGATTCCGGCGGCATGGCTGATTCTGCGGCCGGGCGTGCAGTTTAATTTGCGCGCGCCGGTCGGCTTCGCCGTGATCGTGATCCTGGTGGCGCTGCTCTCTGCCTGCGGCGGCCTCGCGCTTGGCTGCAGCGTGAACCAGCAGCATATTGGCCTGATGTTCAGCATGGTGCTGACTCCGATGATTTTCTTCGGCTGCACCTACTACCCATGGAGCGCGCTGAACGCTTTCCCCATCCTGCAGAAGATTGTCCTGATCAATCCACTGGTGTATGCCAGCGAGGGAATTCGGGGCACGCTGGTGCCGCAGTTCCCCCACCTTTCGCTGCCGGCAGTGCTGATCGCGCTGTTCGGGTTTGACGCCGTACTGCTGGTCGCCGGATTACGGCAATTCAGAAAAAAAGCCGTGAGCTGATGCCAGGCTTTTTGTGTGAACTTGCAAAAGGCTCAGGCCTTGTGGACCTTGGGCGGCCTCTGCGGCGCCTGGATCAGGAGAAGATCATTGTCATCGCCCGATTGCGGCAGCGGCGCAGGCGGAAAGGCGTGCGGCATCTGCGGAGGCGCGCCCACCCAAGGCGTGGTGCCGGGAGAGTTCGTGCCGGGTTTCTGGGCCTCGCCCGCTGATTTCTGGCGGGCTTCGTTGCCGTTCTGTTTAGGTCTGCTGTTCCCGCTGGACGCCTGAGCGCCGGGCGCCAGCGCGGGCGGGTTCGCCACGCTTTGCGCCAGCAGCAGGTGCGACTGATGGCCGGCGAAATGATGGCGCGGGGTACTGGATTGCAACCAGATGAACGCGGAAAACAGGACCAGGACGGCGACGGCGGAAAAGGCGCGCATGGTGACCCTCACAGCGGTAATAAAGCTCTTAAACGTGCGATGGGAGCAGGCTTCGGCGGGATGCACCGAATCGCGCAGCACAGGAAGCGGCCTTGCATGACTGTTGATTGCGATGAAGGGCAACCTCGCAGCTTCCTGTTTCGAAGTGGCGCGCGCTTGGCCGCCGGCGATATGCCATTCCCAAAAAACCAATTGCCGGTCGCCAAAAACGCACGGACCGCAATGCGCGGATTGAGATAAGCGGCTTGTGTTCTGCTCAGGTTCTGTAGCAAACTTCGGTTCTCATTTTTCCATCCGCGCGGAGTCTTCCAAATGCTTAAGCGAATTTGCTTTTTGCTGCCCTGTGCCTTGTGTGTTCTTGTCCTGCAGGCCGGCGCGGCCGACCAAGCAAAGACGGTGGGATACCAAAAGCCGCCGAAGGTGATCACCGACGTTCTGGAATCGCCGGCGACGCCAACAGTCTTGCTCAGCCCCACTAATGACCGCCTTCTGGTGCTGGCCGGCCGCCGCCATCCGAGCATTGAAGACCTGGCGCAGCCGATGTTGCGCCTGGCCGGGCATCGCATCAATCCGGCCACCAACGGGCCGCACCATCCGCCGCGTATTACCGGCATTGAGATTCTCTCGATTGCCGGCCGCAACCCGGTGAAAGTGAACACGCCCGCCAACGCTTACCTGGGCTCGCCGATGTGGGCGCCCGACGGCAAGCGATTCATCTTCACCAACACAAGCGCGCATTCCGTGGATTTGTGGGTGGCAAACGCCGCCACTGGAGCGGCACACCAGGTTGCGGGCGTCAGGATCAACGCCGCGTATGGCACACCGTTGCAGTGGCTGGGCGATTCGCGCACCGTGCTGGCGCAGCTCGTTCCTGCCGGCCGCGGAGCCGAACCCAAAGCGCCGTCAGTGCCTGATGGCCCCATCGTCCAGGAGAGCTACGGCAAGCCTGCGCCGGTGCGCACATACGAAGACCTGCTCTCCTCGCCCTACGATGAGGCGCTTTGGGATTACTACGCTACGTCGCAGTTGGCATTCGTGAACACTGAAACCGGCGCGGTCACGGCGGTGGGCAAGCCGGCGCCATTCTCGCGGCTTGAAACGTCACCCGACGGCATGCACATCCTGGTGCAGCGCGACGTTCACCCGTACTCGTACCTGGTGCCCTCGGGTGATTTTCCCAAAGAAGTCGAGGTCTGGAGCCGCAGCGGGCAGCTCGAGCACAAGATCGCGAGCTTGCCGCTCGCCGACCAGGTTCCAATTGAAGGTGTCCCGACGGGGCCGCGTTCGTATGCGTGGCGGCCGAATGCGCCGGCGACGCTCGTGTGGGTTGAAGCCCTCGACGGCGGCAACACTCGCAAGCCGGCGCCGTTCCGCGACCGCATCATGATGTGGGCCGCACCGTTTAACGGCGAGCCGGTTGAAATCGTGCGCCTGCAGCAGCGCTTCCAGGGCGGCGGATTCGGCGGCTTCGCCGGCGCGGGTCGGGGCAATGGAATCGAGTGGTTCGAGCGCGGCGGCGCCGGCTACGTTCGCGACTACGAACGCTCGAAGCGCTGGACGCGGACGTTTGAAATCAATTTTGATCAGCCGCCCGCCGACCACACCTGCCCCAACGCCGGCAAAGTGGGCGAGGATTCAGCCAAGCCGGGCTGCCGTTTGGTCTGGAGCCGCTCATCGCAGGACCGCTACAACGATCCCGGGTCGCCGGTGATGCGCGAGCTGCCCAACGGACACCGCGTGATTCTGCAAGCCGGCAACACCATTTACCTGACCGGGCTCGGCGCCAGCAACGAGGGTGACCGGCCGTTCCTGGATCGCTTCGACGCGTCGGCATTGCAATCGCAGCGAGTGTTTCGCTCGGAGGGCAAGAGCTACGAGCAGCCCATTGCGGTGCTCAGCGCCGATGGTTCGCGTTTTCTGACGCGCTATGAATCGCCCACGGAGCCGCCCAATTATTATGTGCGCTCAGCCAGCAGCGACCAGAAGCTGCAGCTCACAAAATTTCCTGACCCGGCGCCCACCCTGCGCGGCATCACCAAGCAACTTGTGACCTACAAGCGCGACGATGGCGTGCAGCTTTCGTTCGAGCTCTATCTGCCCGCCGGATACCAGCAGGGCACGCCCTTGCCCACCATCGTGTGGGCGTATCCGCTGGAATTTAACGACGCCTTTACCGCCGGGCAGGTGACCGGCTCGCCGTATCGCTTCACCGTCATCAACGGAATGAGCGAGCTGTGGCTGCTGACCCAGGGCTACGCCATTCTGGACAACGCCACCATGCCGGTGATCGGCGATCCGGAGACGATGAACAACACCTACGTGGAGCAGATTGTCTCAAGCGCGAAAGCGGCCATCGAGAAGGCGGTTGAGATGGGCGTGACCGACCGCAACCGCGTGGGCGTTGGCGGCCACAGCTACGGCGCGTTCATGACGGCAAACCTGCTGGCGCACTCCAACCTGTTCCGCGCCGGAGTGGCGCGCAGCGGCGCCTACAATCGCACGCTGACGCCATTTGGCTTCCAGAACGAGCAGCGCACCTTCTGGCAGGCGGAAGACGTGTACATGAAAATGTCGCCATTTGCGTTTGCCGACAAGCTGAAAGCTCCCATCCTGCTCATCCATGGCATGGCTGACGATAATTCCGGCACCTTCCCGATCCAGAGCGAGCGCATGTACCAGGCGCTGAAGGGCAACGGCGGAAGCGTGCGCTACGTTCAGCTTCCCTACGAGGCGCACGGCTACCAGGGGCTGGAATCGGTGGAGCACGTGCTGTGGGAGATGATCACGTGGTTCGATAAGTACGTGAAGAACGCGGCGCCGGGCGCGGCGGCAACCTCGGTGGCCGGCGACAAATAGCCGGCGCGCATGACGGTGGCAACCGCCGAGACTCTGCGGGCGTCAACTGTTGGAATATGGAGCGGCTCAGCCCCGCGCGGCAAAAGTTCGTGGTGATGTGGGGCGAAATGTCGGCGCGCTGTGCCACGACGCGCACCGCAGGGCGCGCTCATGCGCTGCTGCTGACTTCAAACCGGCCATTGAATGCCGATGAAATTCGCGAGCACCTGGGCGTTTCGCGCTCGAACATCAGCGCGGCCATGCGTGAGCTGGAAAGCTGGCGCTTGATCCGCACCGTGCACCAGATGGGCGACCGCCGCGATTATTTTGAGCCGGTGCGCCACGTGTGGGAGGCGTTCCACAACCTGCTTTGCGAGCACGAGCGGCGGCTGCTCTCGCCGTTTCGCGTCGACCTGCAGCGCCACCTGGAATCGGCCGAGCACCCGACCGAAGGCGACGCCATCACCGCGGAATGCCTCCGCAACCTGGTGGAATTTTTAGAAATCGTAACCGAGTGGGTGGCAGAGGCGCAGGCTGCCGGCCCGGCGGGTTTGCGCCAGCTCGTGGTCACGCGACCTGGCCCATCTGGAGGCCCGCGCGCCAGGCGAAGGACCGCTTAGGCCCGCTTGGCAGGCGCTCCGCTATGATGGAGGCGATTGCCTGCGCCAGCCTACTCGCTCTGGTCGTCAATTGCGCGACATCGCCGCTTTTATCTTGCCTTTTTCGCCGCGGCCATTGCGCTGCGCGTTTTCTTTGTCCTCAAGTTTGCGCTGATTGCGCCTGATTCGCTGGTGTACGGCGATATCGCCAAGAACTGGCTGCACGGGGTTTACGGCTTGAGCGGCGCGCACACGCCGGGTCCGGCGGGAACGCCCGCCATCAGCGGCATTGAGCCCACTGACATTCGCATGCCCGGCTATCCCGCGTTCCTGGCGCTGTGCTTCACGCTGTTCGGTAGCGAGCATTACCACGCCGTAATGTTTGTGAACATCGCCATCGACCTGCTGACCTGTTTCCTGATTGCCGATCTCGCCATTCAGACGGTGAGCGAGCGCGCGGCGCGCATCAGTTTTGCGCTGGCTGCGACCTGCGTCATGTTCGCCAACTACGTGGCCACTCCGCTGACGGAGCCGCTGGCGATCTGCGCGGCCGCAGCCGTGCTGACTTTTAAAGTCAGGGCATTGTCGGAAGGCACGGAGCGAAATGGCTGGTGGGTGATGTGCGGCGTGGCGCTGGGTTTTGGAATTCTGTTACGGCCCGATGGCGGCATTCTGCTGGCCGCGTTGCTGCTCTACCTGGGCTGGCGCGTGCTGCGCGGCAACATGACGCTGCGCGCGGCCATCAATGCCGCCGTTACTGTGACGCTGGTCGCGCTGGCGCCGCTTGTGCCCTGGACGATACGCAACTGGCGGACCATGCATGAACTGCAGCCGCTCGCGCCGGTGTATGCCAACAGCCCGGGCGAATTTGTGCCGCGCGGCTTTATCCGCTGGCAGAAGACCTGGATCGTGGACTACGCCTCGGTGGAAGACATCTGGTTCCACGTGCCAGGCGATGAGCTCAGCGCCGCGGCGCTGCCCAGTCGTGCCTTCGATAGCCCGCAGGAGCGTCGCGAAGTGGAGCGGCTGTTCGCCGCCTACAACCGCGACAAAGTCATGGCTCCCGAGCTTGACCGCCAGTTTGCGGCGCTCGCCGCCCGCCGCATTCACGCTTATCCGCTGCGCTACTACATCGAGCTGCCGCTGCTGCGCGCCTTCGATCTTTGGGTGCGGCCGCATACTGAGATGCTGCCGCTCGATAGCCACTGGTGGCAATTTGACCAGGACCTGCACGACGCCATCTATGGAACCGCCGTCGGCGTGCTGGGCTGGTTCTATGTTGCCGCCGCGCTACTGGCGCTACGGCCCGGCGTCCACGTGCGCCACGCAGGCGTGTTCGTGGTGTTCTTCGTTCTGCGCTCCGCGTTTCTTGCTTCCATGCCCAACCCTGAGCAGCGTTACATGCTCGAGTGCTTCCCGGCGCTGCTGGTGCTGGCGGCGGCAGGCCTGGCCGGCCCCTCCAGGCGAACGGACGCGCGGCCGGAACACGCGTAATCACTTTCGGCTCCCGGCACTCCAGGCGTAGCTTGGCATCTCGCAGGTGCGAGCACAGCACCTGCAATCTGCTGATGTGAGCGCCTGATCCATGAGCACGATGCGTCGCCGGCCGGGTGGCTGGGCCGATCTGAAGCAATTGCCGCGCGGTGAGAGCGGCCGCGTGCTGTGCCGCTGGTGCGGCACGGAAGTCAAGCCGCCGCGCCGGACCTTCTGCTGCGAGCAATGCGTTCACCATTGGCGCATGCGGACCAGCCCCGCCTATTTGCGCGAACAGGTGTACAAACGTGACCGCGGCGTGTGCGCCCTGTGCGCCGAAGACACCATGGCGCGCTCCCGCTCGCTGCGCCGCCTGCCCTGGCGGGCGCGCAAGCGGCGTTGCCAGGAACTCGGCATTCCGTACTCGCGGCTGCGCTCTCCCTGGGACGCCGACCACATTCTTCCGGTGGTCGAAGGCGGAGGCCAGTGCTCGCTGGAGAACCTGCGCACCCTGTGCATCCCGTGCCATCGCAGCGTAACGGCTGAGCTGCGCGCCCGCCTGGCGGCCGCCCGCAGCATGGCGGCTCATCCGGCTGCCGGCGCTGCCGCTTCGGCCCAGCCGGCGTAACCCTCCACCCACTTACGGCAGTCACTCGGGAACGGCGTTCTGCGCCGTGACCGAGGCGCAACCCTGCCCGCAAAATCGGGTTGACAGCCTCAGGCATAAATATTAGCGTTAGTGAATAATTATTCACCGCCACGGAAGTTTGCATGTCCAAAGCCACGCGCCAGCAACGCATTCTGCAGCTCGTCAGCAACGGCCACCCGATCTGGAGCCAGGACGAGCTGCGCCGCGAGCTGGCCCGCGCCGGCTTTGAAGTGACGCAGGCCACGCTCTCGCGCGACATTACCGACCTGGGCCTGGTGAAGACGCCGGAAGGGTATCGCGTGCCGGAAGACCATGCGCCGCGTCCGTTGCCTTCGCTGGAGCGCCTGCTGCGCGAGTTCGTTATTGAGGTCAAGCCGGCGGCCA
>JAJPJZ010000046.1 GCA_021323935.1 Terriglobia bacterium
GCGCCCGACGTTCGGCTTTGTGCCGCGCACCGGCGCCATGGCGCTTTCCTGGACAATGGACAAGCTGGGTCCGATGGCACGCGCGGTGGAAGATTGCGCTACCGTGATGTCGGCGATCTATGGCCCTGACGGGCTCGACCGCAGCGCCATTCACAACGCGGCGTTTAACTGGGACGCGAGCGTGGATGTGAAGTCGCTGCGCGTCGGTTACGTGAAAGCCGATTTTGAAGGCGACGCGGCTTCGCGCGACCACGATGCATTCGTCAAGCGCGTCCACGATGCAGCCAAGCGAAATGATCCCACGCTGTCTGACCAAGAAGCGGGCAAGCGCGCCGAAGATCAGTGGACGAATGCGCAGGAGCAGCGCAGGTTCGACCAGGCCGTGCTCGATGTATTCCAGAACAAGCTGGGCGTGAAGCTCATTGCGGTTGAATTGCCCAAGCTGCCGGCCAACGCCATGCGTCCCATCCTGACTGCCGAGGCTGCCGCGGCCTTCGACGAGCTCACGCGCTCAGGCAACGACGCAAAGCTCACGGCGCAAACGCCGGGCGACTGGCCAAACACCTTTCGCGAGTCGCGCCTGATTCCGGCGGTGGAATACATCAACGCTAACCGGGCGCGCACGCTGCTGATGCAGGAGTTCGCGCGAATTTTCAACAGCGTCGATGTCATCCTTTCGCCAACCTTCGGCGGCCAGTTGATTGACACGAATTTGACCGGCCACCCTTCGGTAATTTTGCCGAATGGCTTGCATTCTGCCGACAATACGCCGACGAGCATCACGTTCATCGGCGACCTGTTCGGCGACGCCAAGATGCTCGCCGCAGCCAAGGCCTACCAGGACGCCACCGACTTTCATCTCAAGCATCCCAAGATCCCGTTGGAGCCGACGCCCAAGTTTCCGCCGGACGTAAAGCTGAAATAGCAGGCGTCGTGTGCCGTGGCGACGTGTATCTATAATGGCGGCCGCAGTGAACATGCGATTTTGCGGTTGAGCAGCAGGAGAAATGACGAATAAACGAGTCCGCAAGGCAGTTTTTCCCGCCGCCGGCCTGGGCACACGCTTCTTGCCGGCGACCAAGGCCCAGCCCAAGGAAATGCTGCCGATCGTCGATAAGCCCATCATCCAGTATGGAGTGGAAGAGGCGCTGGCCGCCGGCTGCGACCAGATCATCATCATCACGGGGCGCGGCAAGACGGCAATCGAAGACCACTTCGACGTCAGCTACGAGCTGGAGAAGATGCTTGAGGAGCGCGGCAAGCTCGAACTGCTGAGCGTGGTGCGGCAAATTTCTGACATGATCCACGTGGCCTATGTGCGGCAGAAAGAAGCTATGGGCCTGGGTCACGCCGTGTTGATGGCGCGCGAACTTGTGGGCGATGAGCCGTTTGCCGTGCTGCTCGCCGATGATGTAATTGACGCTGAGGTTCCGTGCCTGAAGCAGATGATGGAAGTACACGCCCAGACCGGGGCTTCCGTGCTGGCGACGCAGCGCGTCAGCGGCGCGGCCATTTCGGCTTATGGAGTCCTGGACGGGTTTCCCGTGCGTGAGAGTCCGTTCAGCGGCCGGCTTTACGAAGTAAAAAACGTGGTTGAAAAACCCAAGCTTGAAGATGCGCCTTCGGACCTCGCGATCATTGGGCGCTACATCCTGACGCCGGCCGTATTCGACATGCTGGAGCGGACGCCGCTCGGAGCCGGGGGCGAACTGCAGCTTACCGACGGGCTGCGCATGCTGCTGCAGAAAGAAAAGATTTACGGTTTCCAGTTTGAAGGCAAGCGGCACGACGCCGGCGACAAACTTGGCTTCCTGAAAGCGACCGTGGAATTCGCGCTCAAACGCGCGGAACTTGGTCCGCAGTTCCGCGATTACCTGAGCAGGCTGAAGCTGTAGCCTGGCGGCGGTCAGGCGAAAAGGCACTACCCACACCGGTTTTGGCGAGGTAGAATTTGGCCGCGACGGCCGTGGCAGCAACGGCTGCGCTTACAAAATATGAAAGTCGTTCTCTTATCGTTATTTCTTGCCCTGATTCCGTTGGCGCTGATGGCTGCCTTCTGGCTAAGCACTCCCGTCGCCTGGCCGCCCACCGAATGGACCGTCGATAACCTGTTCGGCAGCATCATCCTGCTGACGCTGAGCGGAATTTTTGTGCTGAATGCCGTGCTCGAGGTGCGTTCGGCGGGCGGGATGAAAAGCCTGATGGCGGCGCGGCGAGTGAGCTCCAGCGCCGTGTTGGTGGCGGGCCAGCCGGTGAGCGGCGCCCTGGTCGAAACTGGGGTGGTTGAAGACGTGCAGTATTTTGAATCGCACGTGGGCGGCGTGAACAAGTGCATCGTGCTGTTTCGTCCCGATGGCTCCAAGTCTTCGCGCCTGCTCACCTTTCTTGACAACGTGAAAGACCAACTGCCGGTCGGGCGTCGCGTCCAGATTGCGTACAAGCCGGAGGGTCCGGCGTTTCAGTTGCTGCAGCGCAGTTACGTGTAGCGGCTGAAGGCGCAGCTTCAGCCGGGCAGCGGCTGGAGCGTGGTTCCAGGGGCCAAAAGCTGCATATTTGCCGGCGGTTGTTACAATCTCAGGATGGCGCAAACCGCACAGGCACCGACGCGTCCGGCAGCCGAGGTGATTCGGCAGGCGCATGTTTCGCAGGCCTCGAGCGGCGTGTGCTACGCCAGTATCGGCGAGATTCCGATTGGGGCCACGGAGCTTGAGCGGATGGTGAACACCGTGCCGCTCAGCGTGGCCGGCGCTCTGCATCGCAAGGCGTACTACTTCGTTCCGCTCACCGTGAGCCACGGCGATGAAACCCTGATTGCCGAACGCTACGACGTTGCCCTCAGCGAAAATGCCGTTTGCCATCGCAATTTCGCGGCCGGCGACTCTCAGTGCGTGTTCATCTCAACCCGCCTGATGGACGACAAATTCTCCATCGCCTTCGAGTTCTTCATCAACGTGGCGCATGCATTCCTGGAGCACGTGGGCGTCTCCTCACAATTCTCGGAGCTGGTTTGGAAGCAGGCGCACGACGGCGTGCGCGGCGAGACCAGCCTCGACGCCTGGGAGCTGCGCAAGCTGGCAACCGCGCCGAGCGGCGACAGCGAGCGCGCCAAATCGGAGTACTTTCAGGCTGCGTTCTCAGACGCAATTGCGGTGTACATGCTGGCCACGTTCCTCGACGTCGACTACTACGACCTGCGCGAACGCGACTACCCGCTGCTGGCTCCGGCTGCGCTGGCCGAACGGCTGCGGCTGGTTCATCAGCTCTTCCCTTCAAATCCCGGCTACGATTTCGCCGTTTATTACCGCCGCAAAGCCTAGCGCGGCCATGGCGGTGCGCTCTTCGAGCTTTGTGGTTCAGCTTTTGCCGTGGGCGTGATAAGAATTTCTGGTGATCGCGCACATTCGCGGCAAACTCATTGCCAAGCGCCCGGGCCAGGCAGTTGTCGAAGCCGGCGGAATCGGCTACGACATTGCGATCACGGTGCCGACGTTCAGCGAACTTCCCACCGTGGGCAACGAGGTGGCGCTGCACGTCCACACTCACGTTCGCGAAGACGCGATTGCGCTGTTTGGGTTCTTGCGCGCGAGTGAAAAGCAACTGTTCGAAAAGCTGATCAGCGTGAGCGGCATCGGCCCTAAGCTGGCAATTACGGTGCTGAGCGGCATGGCGGCAGAGGCAATGGTGGGCGCCCTGCGCAGCAATGACGTGGCGCAACTCACCAAGATTCCCGGCATCGGTAAAAAAACTGCCGAGCGCATGGTGCTGGAGCTGCGCGACAAACTTGAGGCGTTTGCCGTTTCTCCGGCTGCCGCGCCGGTCAGCGCGGTTGAACAGGACGTGATTTCGGCGCTCGAGAACCTGGGCTACCAGCGCGCAATCGCCGAAAAGGCCGTTGCGGCCGCGAATGGCGCTGACGCCCCGAGCTTCGACGAACTGTTCAGGAAAGCGCTGGCGCAGGCCCGAAAATAAGCGTCGCGAACAGGCGCCGCGGTCGCAAATTTGCGCCCAAGGCAGAATTGGCGCTTCATTTGCCGATGCAGAATCGGCTGAAAATCAAATTCAATATGTCATCAGCCGTGGTTGCGCCGGTCATCTCATCGAGCGGCCGCAAGGCAGTGTAAAGATCGAGCAGCAGCATCTCGTGCGGAACTTCCTGGCGCAGCGCGGCTTCGGCGCGGTCGAGCGCGGCGAGCGAATCATTCACCAACGCCTGATGGCGAGTGTTGGTCAGGAAGCCGGGCTCCTGCGCCGCGCCCGCTCCGGCCATCTCCACAATGCGCTGCCGAAGTTCGCTGATGCCTTCGCCGGTAATGGCTGAAGTCATCAATTGCAGGGTGGTCGCCCGCGTGGCCTCGTCGGCAAGATCAGCCTTATTCCACACCGAGATGGCAGCGCGGTCCTGGAGGCGGTCAGCGAGCATGGTGTCTTCCTCGGTGAGCGGCTGCGCCATATCGTGCACCAGCAGCACGACGTCAGCTTCTACCAGCGCTTCCATGCTTTTGCGGATTCCGATGCTCTCGGCTTCGTCGTTGGATTTGCGAATGCCGGCGGTATCGACCAGCCGCACCGGAACCCCCCCGAGCGCCACGGTTTCGCTGACGAGGTCGCGCGTGGTGCCGGGCGCAGCCGTTACGATGGCGCGATCGCGCTCAACCAGCCGGTTAAACAGCGATGACTTGCCGACGTTCGGCCGGCCGACGATCGCAAGCGTAAGCCCTTCGTGCACAACTTTGCCGTAGGCGAATGAGCGCGCGAGCTGCTGCAACGGCTCGCGCACCGCCGCGATCCGCGGCAGGATTTCTCGCCCTGCCGCTACCGGCACATCGTCCTCCGCAAAGTCGATTCCAGCCTCAAGCAGCGCAATCAGCTCAACCAGCGCCTGCTTAATGGGGCGCAGCCGGTTGGCCAGCGCTCCTTCCAGTTGCTGCACCGCAACTTTCGCCTGAAACAAGGTTTGCGCTTCAATGAGGTCGCGGACCGCTTCGGCCTGGGTAAGGTCGATGCGGCCGTTCAGGAAGGCGCGCATCGTGAACTCGCCAGGCTCAGCCAGCCGGGCGCCGTGTGAAACCGCGATTTCAATCGCGCGCCGCAGCACAACCGGCGATCCGTGGCAGGAGATTTCAATTGCATCTTCAGCGGTGTAGGAGTGTGGCCCCTGAAAGTAAGTGACGATGGCTTCATCCAGCCGAGATGATTCGGCGAAGGTCGTTGGCGCGGCGGCCGCCTCCCGCGATGGAGAAGCGTCGATCAATTCAGCCATGGTTGCGTGGCGCGGAACCAGGTCGCCCGCCAGGCGCAGCATTTTGAGCGCAATCGCCTTCGCTTCCGCTCCGGAGAGGCGCACCACGCCCAGGCCGCCACGGCCGGGCGGCGTCGCAACGGCAACAATGGTGTCGTCGTGGTTCATCGTGTTTACCGCCGCGCATCCAGCCGAGTCAGGTGCCCGTCAGGAACTTGGCTTATGTCGCCGCACGGCGGCTTCGGCTCGCGCCGCCCGACACTCATTTTGGCAGGAAGATGGTAGGGGCGGCAGGAATCGAACCTGCAACCCCCGGCTTAGAAGGCCGGTGGCCCGGGACGATGGTAGCAGGGAAGAGGCCGCAGGCGGACGCAGAGGGAACGGGCCGATGAGCAGAACGAGGCGCGGCGGATTCAACTTTTGACTTATGGGCTGGCTGCAGAAAAGGAGCGCAGTCAGCATGTCAGAAGCAGCATCAACTCACAGCCATCCGAAGGGCGAAGGCGCCCACATCAATCCGGCGACCGTTTCGAGCGCTGAAGCCGCGAAGCACAAAGCGCTGAAGGAATCGGGTGCGCCGCGCAGCGTGCCGGAGGCCAAGCCTGCCGCGCACTTCCCTGCCGCGCCGCTGGCGGCGGCGCAGGACGATTTCAAGATGCTGCCGATCGAGCTGGTGGTTCCATCGGCGAGCAATCCCCGCAAGCATTTCGACGAAGGCTATATCGCGGAGCTGGCCGAGAGCATTCGCGCGGTGGGCGTGCAGACGCCGATCCGGGTGCGGCCGCGGCCAAGCATCGCCGATGACTTCGACCGCGCTAAAGCAGCCGGCTACCCTGCGCAGGCTTCCGAAGTTTTCCGTGCCGCGCAAAAAGGCAATGACGTGTACGAGATCGTGGCCGGGGAGTGCCGGTACCGGGCATCGCTGAAGGCGGGCGCGAAGAGCATTCCGGCGGTGGTGCGGGCGATGAGCGACGAGCAGGCGCTGGAGGCGCAGATCGTCGAAAACCTGCAGCGCAAGGATGTGGCGCCGGTGGAAGAGTCGCGCGGGTTTGCGGCGCTGCTGGGGCAGATGGAAAAGCAGCGCAAGGCGGCCGGCGAGAAGCCGACGCGGCAGCAGTTGATCCAGGCGCTGGCGGACCGGCTGGGCAAGTCGGTGCGGCACGTGTACGCGCGTCTGAAGCTGGCCGAGCTTGACGCAAAGGTCCTGGCGGCGCTGGAGCAGGGGCTGATCGAGGCATCGCACGCCGACGAGCTGGTGCGGCTGCAGCCGGCGGACCAGCTGAAGTGCCTGGAAGAGATCTTAATCGACGGAGGCGGGTA
>JAJPJZ010000067.1 GCA_021323935.1 Terriglobia bacterium
CCGGCGGTGAGGCCGGAGAGGACCTCGACGCGATTCGCGCTCTCAATGCCGGTGCGAATGGCCCGCAACTCCACGCGATTTGAAGCGTCGAGCAGCAGCACGCTCGCCTGCTCGCCATCGCGCTTCACCGCCTCAACCGGAATGGCCAGGGCGCGGTTGCGCTCGTCCGTCGTAAGGACCACATCGGCGTACATGCCGGGCTCAAGCGCGCGGTTGCCGTTGGGGATATCGAACTCAGCCTGCATGGTGCGAGTCGAGCGGTCGAAAGAGTCGGTCAGGCGCGAAATCTTGGCGGGGAACGCCTGGCCGGTGGCCTGCACCTTGACTTCGGCGGAGCTGCCGATGCGAACGCGCTGCGCCAGAGTCTCAGGCACCGGCACGCGCAACCGAAGGATGTTCACCTGTGCGAGCTTTACCACCGGCAGCGCGTTGCTGCTTGATGTGCCGGCTTGGACGAGGGCGCCAGTATCGGCGTAGCGCCAGGTCACGACGCCATCAAAGGGGGCGACGATGCGCGAATAGTCCTGGACCGCGGAAACCTGCGACTTGCCGGCTTCCGAAACTGCAAGCTGTTGCTGGGCGGCCGCGAGGGCTGATTTGGCCACTTCAATCTGCGCCTCTGAAGCGCGGTCGCGGCCTTCAGAATCGTCAAGCTCCTGCTGGGCGATGAGGCCGGGCCGCGCTTTGGAGGCATCGCGCAGGCGCAACGCGGCGGCGTGCAATGCGGCATGGTCGGCCTCAGCCCGGGCGACTTCATTCCTGGCGCGCACAATTTCTTCCCGGCTGTGCCGCACGGCAGCGCCCGCCCCTTCCACCTGCGCGTTAAGTTCCGGGACTTCAAGCACGGCCAGCACCTGGCCGGCGCGCACCCGGTCGCCAATATCGACGTTGATTTTGCGGATGTAGCCCGCCACCTTGGCGTGCAATTCAACTTCCTGGTAGGGAAGGAACTCGCCTGCGATCGAAACTGTGCTGGAGACCGGCTCCTGCTTGACCACGGCAATGGCCGCGCGAGGCGCCGTAGCCCGCGCCCCGCCGCGCGACGAATTGCTGGCGCGTACGCGATACGTGATGATGGTGGCTGCCAGCGCAAGGCAAACCACAATTCCGCTTGAGACCAGCAGAGTCCTGGTTCGGGTGACCTGCATACTTCCTCTTTTCCTGTTCACGCTTCCATCGCGCACGGTGAACGGGCGCAAGTGGAAACGGAAAGTTGATCCGGGTGAAAGAAGAACGCCGAATTAGTTCAAGAATGCAGGAGGAGGACGCAAGAACCGGTACGGCCTGAACTGGGCCAGGAGCTTGGATTTCGGTGGCGCGATGGGGACCCGCATCGACCTGGGAAGCGGGCCGAGGGAGAGCGCAAACAGCAGCAGCAGCAGGAGCCAAACCTGCGGCGCGAAAGCCGCGGCCGAGCGAATCTCCATCTTGGCGCCGTTCGCCCATAACTTTGAGGCGGCTGACGGATTCAAACGGGCAGCGGAGCCGCTGCCGTAAAGCGAAACCTTGGCGTTAAGGCTCAACAGGAAAACGCAGAAACACAGCAGGTACACTACGTACCAACACCAGCGCTGATGCCTGAAACCGCGATGCATGGGCATTTCTATGGTACTGCCATCCGGCAGCGGTTTTCAACCGAGCAGCCGCTGCTGAGGCCTAGAATGCAGCCATGGGAGACCTGGAGCGCGGCTCGCTCTTGCTGCCGGTCATGGCGCTGATTGCGGGTTTTTGCATTCTGTTTGCGTGGCTGATTGCAGTGGAGTTCCGGCTCTACCGCCTCTCGCGTACGCGCTGCGCAGCCTGCGGCGGCGAGATGTCGCTGGCAGCCAGGCGGTGCCCCAGTTGCGGCGAGCCCGCCGAGCGTCCCTGACGCGCGGACAGGCAGCCTTGCGGCTGCCTGCCAGTTCCCGGGAGAAATTGAGTTCAATCGACTGGCCTGAGACTCCCTACCAGCCCCAGCCGTCGCGGTGCATGTCGTGGCGGTCATGGCGAATGTCGTAGGTGTCGTGGCGGACGTCGCGGCGGTCGCGCGCGATGTCACGTTCCCGGCCGGCAATTTCGGCGCGCTCGGCTGCGGCTGCGCGATAGTTGCCAACCGCATAGTCATGGCGCAGCTCAGCGCGGTCGTAAGCCACGGCTGCCTCGTCGCGGCGGATGTCGCGGTAGTCAACGCGGCGATCGATTACATCTTTGCGAACGTCACGGCGATCGGCGCGGTAGTCACGCCATCCTTCTTGTGCGAAGGCCGTTCCACCGGCCATCGCTCCCATCAGCAGAATCCCCATAATCGTGCGTTTCATATCATCACCTCCAACTGCTACCGGTAGGAACCCGCATGTGGAGAGGAGTTCTGTTAAGAATTCGTGAAGCAGCGGCTGGTGAGGCTCCGGCAGTAACCGGGCGTAACCATCGCCGCAAAAGGTTATCGGCGCCATTTGGGGGGCGGGCCATTGCCGGCCGCCACCAACAGCGAAAAAATATTTTCATACAGACATTCGATATGAGATGCTATCGAATGTCTATATGAAGCGTCTATGACGAAGGGACGCACCGTGTTCCGCAAACTGATTAGCGCCATTCGGAATCTCTTGGGCCGCCAACGCCGCGAGCGCGAGCTTGACACCGAGCTGCGTTGCTACGCAGAGGCCCGCGCCGAGGAAAAGATTGCCGCAGGCGCGGTTGCTGCCCAGGCGCGGCGTGATGTGCTGATGGAAATGGGCGGAATGGAACAACTCAAAGAGCAGGTTCGCGACGTTCGCAGCGGAGCGTGGCTGGAGCAGCTTGCGCAAGACGTGCACTTTGCATTTCGCATGCTGCGCAAGGCGCCGGGATTCACCGCAGTGGCCGTGCTCACGCTCGCGCTGGGCATCGGTGCCAATACCGCGATCTTCAGCGTCATTTATGGCGTGCTGCTGCAACCGCTGCCGTATCCGGAAGCCGACCGCGTCGCCAAAGTGTTCATGCATTTCTCGCCGCAGAACAATCCGCGCGGCCACCTGTGCCTGATGGACTTCCTGGATTGGCGCGCGCAAAACCACGCGTTTGAAGAGCCGGCGATCTACAGCAACGACCTGTTCAACCTGCTGAGCGTGGGCTCGCCCGAGCAGTTGCGCGGTAGCCGGGTGAGCGCCGGTTTCTTTCCCACCATGCACACGGCGCCCATTCTCGGCCGAACATTTCAAACCGGTGACGACGATGCCGCGGCGGCAAATCTGGTCGTCATCAGCGAGAGTTTGTGGCGGCGCAAGTTCAACGGCAGCGAATCGGCAATCGGGCAGGCAGTCTCGCTCAACGGACAGAGCGCCACCATCATCGGCGTGATGCCGGCGTCATTTCGCTTTCCCAATGAGAACACCGAGATGTGGGCCAATCTGCACCTCACGCCACCGCGTGGGCGCTTTCCGTTCCTTTATACCGGCGTCGCCCGACTGAAACCCGGCATCACCTGGGAGCAGGCGCAGGCGGATACGAATGCCATCGGGCGCAGGATCGAAGCGGCAGCCAACGGTGAATACCGCAATTTGACAATCCCGGTAGTTCCGATTCGCGAAGCTCTGGTTGGCGACGTGCGGTTGCCGCTGCTGATCATGCTGTGCGCCGTGATCGCGGTGCTGCTCATTGCCGGCGTGAACGTGGCAAACCTGCTGCTGGCTCGCTCCACTGCCCGCGCGCGTGAGATGGCGGTGCGCATCAGCATTGGGGCGCGGCGCGGCCGCCTGGTGCGGCAAATGCTGACCGAAAGCCTCGTGCTCGCCGGCGTCGGAGCACTGGCCGGCGTTGCCCTTGCGTGGTACGGCATTCGGCTGCTGCGCGCGTGGAACCCTGGAAACCTGCCGCGCACCGCCGACATTCACCTGAATGCGCAGGTCTTGCTGTTCACTCTCGCCATCGCGCTGATCAGCGCCGTGCTGTTCGGGGTTATTCCGGCCATCGAGAGCGCGCGGACCGAGCCGCTAGGTTCGCTCAAGGAAGACACTCGAACCGGGAGCGGCAAAGGGCAGCGCACCCGCGCGGCGCTGGCAGTGGCTGAAG
Organism: Terriglobia bacterium; assembly: GCA_021323935.1. GTDB lineage: Bacteria > Acidobacteriota > Terriglobia > Terriglobales > Acidobacteriaceae > JAFAIN01. Next base: position 4,033 of record JAJPJZ010000067.1, read on the forward strand.
TGGCTTTGTCATTCGTGCTGCTGATTGTGGGTGGCTTGCTGCTGCGCAGCTTCTTCCGCCTGGCAACGGTTGCGACCGGCATGGGCGCGCCTCCCGGCGAAGTGATGACCATGCTGGTTTCGCCCAATCCCACGCGCTATAAAGACCCGAAAGCCGGACTTGAGCTGCTGGACCGCGTGCTCGCCGAAGTGCGGCAGGTGCCCGGAATCGAAACTGCGGCGTGGTCAGACTCGCGCCCGCCCAACAACTGGGCGAACGACGATACCTTCAACATTCATGGCCGGCCATACAATCACGAGGCGTTTCCTTCGTCTCCCATCCCCACGGTCAGCCCTGATTATTTCCGTGCGCTCGGAATCCCGCTGCTGCGCGGTCGATACTTTGAGCCTGACGACGTGGAAGGGCGCCCTTACGTTGCGGTGATCAGCCAGGAGCTGGCGCGCCGCTATTTTCCGGGAGAAGATCCCGTCGGGCAGGAGATTGCACCGAGCGAACCGAACCCGAAGCAGCCCTGGTATCGCATCGTCGGCGTGGTAGGCGACGTGAAGTATGCCGGCCTGGCCTCCGACGCAGCGCCAGTCTGGTACTCCGCCATGGCGCAAGGACCGGGGCTGCCGATGTTCCTGATTGTGCGCACCTCCGGATCGGTGGCTGCCGATGCCCTCGGCGGTGAAGTTGAGCGTGCCATTCGCTCCGTCGATCCTGAGATCGTTATCACGGCGCGCGCGACCCTTGCGGCAGTGATTTCCAGTTCAGTTGCGCAACCACGTTTCCGCACGGCGCTGCTCGGACTGTTTGCCGCGATTGCGCTGGCCTTGGCTGCGATCGGCACCTACGGCGTGATTGCGTATTCGGTGGCGCAGCGCACCCGGGAAATCGGCATTCGCGTGGCACTCGGCGCGCAGCCCATCCAGGTGCTGCGAATGGTGATTCGCGAAGGCGCGACCCTGGGAATTGTGGGCATCGCCATCGGCCTGCTGGGCGCTCTGGCCGCAACTCGCGCGGTTTCGTCGCTGCTGTTTTCCACCAGCTCGACCGATGTGCTTACGTTTGCCGCGGTCACGGCCATGATGTTCGGCATTTCCGTGTGGGCCAGCTTTGTTCCCGCGCGGCGTGCGATGAAGATCGACGTGGTCGACGCGCTTCGCAACGAATAAAGCTAGCGTTCCTCGTCCATTTCAGCGTCGAGGACGCGCGGCTGGCCCAGGTAATGGCGAATCGCGTATTGCGCAATGATCGGCGAAGGCAGGTCAACGATCGCGCCCATCCACTCACCCTGGGTGTGAGCGCACCGTGATGCCCGCAGGGGCCACTCGATCCGAAGGCCGGGCCGTAGCGCGCTTCGTTCATCTCTTCATAATGCTTGAGTGAGCGCCACGCCTCGTCGCCGGTGGTTCCGGCAAGGTCAATTTTCAGGCGGATGCGGTTCGCCGGCATGTGTTCTGCTCTTGTTCACGGCCGATTGGCGCAGCGAATATCGTTCGACGCCAGCGGGATTTCGAGTGCGACGTTCTCTGCTGAACCGGGCCCGTGAAGCGGGGTTCCGGCAATTCCATCATCCGTGACGCGGGTGACGCGCACTTCGAGCCACCGGTTGGGTGCGTGGTCGCCCTCAACCCGCAGCTTGAGGTAATTGTCAGATAACGCCTCCGTGCAGCCCGCGCCGCCCGGCTGCGTGTTCAGCGTAATGGCCGAAAGGGTGCACCCCACCATGCTGCGGCGGAAGGCCAGGTTCTTTTCGGCCGCAAGCTGGCGCAGAGCGTGGCTGCGTTCGCGCGCAATTTCGCCATGAACCTGGCTCGGCATGGCGGCTGCCGGCGTCCCCGGACGCGGCGAGTACATGAACACGTGCAGGTAGGTAAATGGCAATTCGGCAATGAACCGCCGCGACTCCTTAAAATCAGCTTCACTCTCGCCGGGGAAGCCGACCATGACGTCAGCCCCGATCGCCGCCGCAGGCATGGCCTCGCGAATGCGCACGATGCGATCGGCGTAGTGCCACGGCCGGTACTTGCGATGCATCTGCCGCAAGATCCGGTCGCTCCCGCTCTGCAGCGGCACGTGCGCATGCTTGGCAATGCGCGGCGAATCAGCCATCAGGCCAATCAGCTCAGAGCTCCAATCCATCGGCTCAACCGACGAGATGCGCAGCTTATCAGCGGCAGTTCGCTCCAGGATGGCGCGCAGCAAGTCTTCAAACCGCGGCGTGCGGCGCCGCCCACCGCCGGCGATCGGGTCAAGGTCACGTCCCCAGCGGCCCAGGTTGATGCCGGAAAGCACGATTTCGCGGTAGCCGGCCGAAACCAGCGCATCCACTTCACGCAGGACTGCTTCCAGCGGCAACGAGCGGCTTTGACCGCGGACGTAGGGAATCACGCAAAACGAGCAGCGGTTGTCGCAGCCGTCCTGCACTTTGAGGGTGGGGCGAGTGCGGTCCCAGCCTGAGTTCCCGGCGATGCCGGGCGCGGCCAGCAGCTCGGTGTGAGCAAAAATGTCAGAAACAAAGGTTGCAGCGTGGCTCTCCGGGCCGCGCGGTTGTATTGCATCCAACGAAACCAAACCCGATCCGGCCGCGATTTCCCCGAGCTTTGATTTATGCGAGTTCCCCACCACCCAGGTGACGCCCGGGATGGCGCTGATCTGTTCCGGAGCGCGCTGGGCGTAGCATCCGGTCACCAGCACTTTACATTGCGGGTTCTCGCGGCGGGCGCGGCGAATGGCAGAACGCGCATCCTGGTCGGCCGCGGCCGTGACGGTGCAGGTATTCAGGACCACCAGGTCGGCTTCGCGGCGTGCCCCGGCCCGCACCATGCCGCGCGCCAGCAGGTCGCGCTCAATGGCGGCGCCATCGGCCTGGGTGGCGCGGCAGCCAAAGTTTTCCACGAAGAAACTCTGCACCTGAAAATTATACGTGGCGTGCAGTTGGCCTGTGCGCCAGGCGTTCAACGCCCCGAATGCAATGCTGCGCTTGACCGAAGATGCGGTATGATGTGCTTGGTCGGTCGGCCGGCCACTCACAACCTGAGCGGCTGGAAGCGGCATCTCAGCTTTTTTCACGCAAGCCCACTCTTTTACCCCTGGGGAGCACACCATGAAGCGCCGGATTCTTTTGGTGGACGATGAAGCCGCCATCCTGCTTACGCTCAAAGCCATCCTGGAGATGAACGGATTTGAAGTGGAAACCGCCGCATCGGCCAATGAAGCCGTGCAGAAGCTGGGCCGTGGCGAATTCCACCTGGTCATCACCGATATGAAAATGGAAAGCGAGAGCGCCGGCTACGACGTTGTGAGCTTCGCGAAACAGCAGGAGTACGACCCGGCCACCGCAATCCTGACGGCTTTCCCCACGCTCGGCTCAGAGTGGGAGAACCGCGGCGCCGAAAAGCTGCTGGTAAAGCCGGTGGGCACGGAAGAGCTGCTGCGCCAGATTGAAGTTATCCTGATCCGCCATGAAGACGCCAAGCAGCAGCGCGCCAGGAAAGCCGCGAAAGTAGCGGCCAGCAAAGCCAACGGCAGGGCGCGCGTCGCCAGCTAGAATCTGACGTTTACTGGCGGGCCATCGCGCCCACCAGCGATTCGAACACCCGAAAACCATCCATCGAGCCCAGCTCCGCTTCGCTGGCGCGCTCCGGATGCGGCATTAATCCCAGTACATTGCGGCCCTCATTGCAGATGCCGGCAATGTTGTCGAGCGCGCCGTTGGGATTGCCCTCAGCCGTGGCGCGGCCTTCCGCGTCGCAGTAACGAAAGATGATTCGCTCTTCGCGCTGCAGCCGCGCGTGCATTGGTTCATCGCAAAAGTAATTGCCTTCCATGTGCGCGATGGGAACACGCAGAACTTCGCCGCGCGCGCACGCCTGGGTGTAGGGAGTGTCGGTGGATTCAACGCGGACGTGCACAAACTTGCAAATAAATTTCAGTCCCGCGTTGCGCATTAGCGCGCCCGGGAGCAGGCCGGCTTCGCACAGCACCTGGAAGCCATTGCAGATGCCGAGCACCAGCCCGCCGGAGCGGGCAAACTTGCTGACCGCCTGCATCACCGGAGAAAAACGCGCGATGGCGCCGGTGCGCAGGTAGTCGCCAAAGGCGAAGCCGCCCGGGATGATGATGGCGTCGCAATTTTGCAGATCGTGGCTCTCATGCCACAGGAACGTGACCGGCTGCCGGGCGACGGTGCCCAGAACGTGATAAGCATCGTGATCGCAATTTGAGCCGGGGAACACGACTACGCCGAATTTCATGACTTAAGTCTAGCGGCTCCGGCGCGGCGTGAGTAGTGGCCTGTTTCGTACATCTTAGTCATTGGGGCAAATCGGCTGCGCATCGAGCAGTTGCACATTGAGCGGTGCAGGCATAGCATTGCGCGCGGTCGTGGAGGGCAGGATGCGGTCGAAGAATTGGGCCATTCTCATCCTTGTAGTAGCGGTTTTGAGCTTCGCGGCCGGTTGGTACGTGGAGCACGGCCTGGCCATGAATGTTGCTCGGCAGGCCAAGGCGATGGGGCCGCACTGCGGGTCGGCGCCCAACGTGTGCGTCATCAGCTATCGGCAAATGAAGCTGGATGAGGCCGACGCAAACCACGCTGAAATCGTGGTTTCGATAAGCGCAAGCCAGCACATTTACATCCTGAACCCGGGCAAGGACTTCAAGATCAGGCAAATTGAAAATGTGACGGGCGGCAAATGCCCCGCGAATCCGTTTTCAGCCAAGATTCCCGGCAACAGCAGCACCAGCGGCCAGGACGCGTTTTTCGATAGCGGCGCGCCGCTCGCGCAAGCCAAGGATTGCCACTACCGCCTGCATGTAGATGACTGCAACGGGCAGCCCTGTCCGGTGGATCCGCATATTTACATCACCCAATAAACCTATTTACGGCGTCGTACAGGTGCGCCTTTGACCAGGTTAGAAACAAACATTTCCCTTGCGCCGGCCGCGGTGCAGGCATAGTATTCGCGGCCAAACCAGTCAGAGATAACACTAGCGCGAGGTAGATATGAAGACCCATGCCCTCTCGATCGTTATAGCGTTGGCTGCAGGGCTGGCCATAGGGTATTTCGCGGAAAAGGCGCACGGTGGGTCACCCGAACAGCAGACTACCACCCAAGCACCGGGGCCGAAGTCGCCGCCGCCCAGGCACACTTTTACGCCGGCGTGCTACCCAAAGCACAAGATGGGAGGCAACTGCAGCGGCAGCAACGATAAGGTTTGTGAGTTGACTTATACGGACCTAGTTAATGAGGCGCAGGACCCGAATCACGATCAGGATCCGAATTGCGTGATCCATGTGTCCAATTCAAATGCCAGCCAGATTGTCATCAGCGACCCAAACTCATTCAGCATCACATTCACGCCATTCCCCAACTCGCCGCAATCTTGCCAGGGAATTGCTAGTCCTTTCCAGAATATGAACTCAGTCGCCGGGCCGCCTTATACCGTCACTCTCAGCAAATTGAAGCAAGAGGCGCGCGGGTGCATGTTCTCGATGAAGGCTACACAACCACTGACCGACAAAACGCCGGC
>JAJPJZ010000313.1 GCA_021323935.1 Terriglobia bacterium
CAAACTCGATATCGATGTTCTCGCCGATACCCTCGATGTAGCGGTAGTGCCAGGTTTCAAAGGGGAAGGTCGAGGTCTCGCCGCCACCCTCTTCCATGGGGCGTTCATACGAACCGCCACTGGGATGAGACTCTATGCTGTCCGGCTTGCCGTAAGCGATATACATGTGCCCGCGGTCGGTCTTCCAACCCGGCTTGCCGGCGGCAAAATGCTCGTTGGCGTATGCAATGCGGCGGTAATGCTCTTCCTTGAATTCGTTTTCCGGCGTGTCGGGCGTGGGATCGCGGCGATACCAGAAATTCTCAATAAAATTGTCGCGCTCCTCGTCGGTGCTCAACTGCTTGAAGGTCGCCTTCTCCTCGTCGGTGATGATATAAACCACGTCTTCTTCAAGCCACTTCTTGTAAACCTTGCTGACCTCGCCCTTCCACGCCTTTTCCTGCTTTTTGCGGGTCTTTTCATCCACCGGGCGGTTCATGGGATCGACTGCCTGGGTGCGGGGCTTGCCGGCCTGGTCGGCCTGCGCAGGTTGAGATTGCCTGGCGGCGGGGTCGGCCGGGGCCGCTTGAGACTGCGAAGATTGCGAAGGCTTGCTCGGGGAATCGGTCGGGTTCGCCTGCTGCGCCCTGGCCGGGGAACCGGCAAACACGGCAACCGCAGCAGCCAGCAGCAGGTGGCGACTATTTCGACTAAACATCTTTACCTCAGACGCGGAGACACTTAGCTCTAAATTCTAGCTGCGTTTCGGGAACAGGTGCAAGCTTTCAGGCAATAAATCGTCGCGCCCTGCGGTCGTGGCAACCGGTAGCTCTGCCGCCTGCGCAGGCCGGGAAGCAAAAACCGTAGATGGGCGTAGGGCATTCACTCGAAGTCGAACCGTATCAGCAAATTACCGCCCACAATTCCGCACCCAGCAGCTATACTGTGAGCACCGCTCGAAACCCATGCACATTCGCTTTCGGCCGTAGCGGTTGAAGCGGGCAGTCCAGGTGCCTGGCCGCGGTGCATTGTTGCGCGAAAACCGGAACCCGGGCGCCGTTTTTCGCGTACTTAAGAAGAAGGTCCGATGTGCTGCCGGCGCAAGCCTTTGCTGCCGGTAAGAAGAAACACATGAACTTGAAGAAAATTGCGGTCATTTTTGGCGTGGTCGTGGTGCTGGCCGGAATTGTGGGCTTCACCGTGTACCAGAGCCAGAAGAACGTGGTAGCGGTGCAGACCGCGCGCGTGCAGAAAACTGACGTGACCTCGGTGGTGTCCGGCTCGGGCGAAATCAAGCCGAAGACTTACGCCAATATCGGCGCCCTGGCCTTCGGCCAGATCACGCACCTGTATGTCCATGAAGGCGAGCACGTGAGGAAGGGCCAGCAACTGGCCCAGGTGGATGACATCCAGCCCAGCGCGAACGCGGCGGCCAGCCGGGCGAACCTGGAGGCAGCCAAGACCGACGCAGTGGCGGCGCAGGCCGCATATGACACCGCCGTGGCCGACCTGGCCCGCGCCAAGGCCGATGAAGAGCAGAAGCGCCTTGACTACCAGCGCGGCAAGGGCCTCTACGAGCAGCAGTTGATCGCAAAATCAGATTGGGACGTGCGCGTGGCGACCTATGAGGCGTCAGCTTCAGGGCTGAAGCAGGCGCAGGCGCACATTGCGCAGACCAAGGCGCAACTGGAATCGGCCAGCCAGCGCGTGGCGCAGGCCAGCGCGCAACTGCGGGCCATGAACGACGTGCTGCACAAAACCGAATACGTCGCCCCCTATGACGGCATCGTGAGCAGCCTGCCGGTGCGCGAAGGCGAAACCGTGGTCATGGGCATTCAGAACTCGCCCGGCAGCACCCTGATGACGGTCGCCGATATGTCAGTCGTGACGGCTGAAATCAAGGTCGATGAAACCGACATCATCAATATCAAGATGGGCCAGCCCGCCGAGGTGACGATTGACGCCCTGCCCGGGCGCACCTTCAAGGCGCAGGTAAGCGAAATTGGGGATAACGCCATGCTGCGCTCCACCGGCGTCTCCACGTCGCAATCGAGCTCGGCCAGCGAGGAAGCCAAGGATTTCAAGGTTGTGGTCACGCTCGCCGACCCGCCCGACAACCTGCGCCCCGGCCTGTCGGCCACGGCCAAGATCACGACCGCAACGCGACAGGGCACGCTGACCATTCCGATCCAGGCGCTCACCGTGCGAAACCGGAAGGAGCTGGAAGAGAAGCCCAGCTCAGATGCGGTGCAGGCTGCCGCGCCGCCCTCTAACAGCAAGAGCAAGGACGAGGACCAGCAGGGCGTGTTCGTCATCCGCAACAAGCGCGCCGTTTTTGTGCCGGTGAAGACCGGGATCGCCGGCACCACCGATATCGAAGTGTTGAGCGGGCTGAAGGAAGGGGACGAAATCGTTTCCGGCTCGTACCGGGTGCTGCGCAGCTTGCGCAACAATTCCAGCGTGAAGATCGACAACACGGCGCCGGCCAAGGCCGATAATTCCTAAGTCTTTGATTTCTGCTTCGAGTTGGTTCATGGCGTCACGATCGTGGCGGCGCCGCCCGAACCCGAAGGGAACGGCAGCTGGCGGAAACAAATTGGCGCACGGGGCGTCAAAGGTATAGCAGTAGAGGCGAGGAGAACGGATGTCATCGACGTCAACGCTGAGTGAAGCCGCAATACCGCAGGCGCCGCCGTCTTCGTGCATGATCTGCACGGAAGACCTGTGGAAGACCTACGACATGGGTTCTGAGCAGGTGCATGCGCTGCGTGGCGTCGATATCCGCATCGAGCGCAACGAATACGTGGCCATCATGGGGCCTTCGGGCTCGGGCAAATCGACGCTCATGAACCTGATCGGCTGCCTCGATACGCCCTCGAAGGGCCGCTACTGGCTCAATGGCCAGCTCGTCAGCGAGCTTGATGACGACGAACTCGCCCGTATCCGCAACAAGGAAATCGGATTTGTCTTCCAGACCTTCAACCTGCTGGCCCGGGCCACGGCGCTGCACAACGTAGAACTGCCGCTGATCTATGCCGGCGTGACCGCAGAGGAGCGGCTGGAGCGCGCCAAGAACGCGCTGCGCGCGGTGGACCTGGAATCGCGCATGAATCACAAGCCGAATGAACTTTCAGGCGGCCAGCGCCAGCGCGTCGCCATCGCCCGCGCCCTGGTCAACAACCCTTCAATCATCCTGGCCGATGAGCCCACCGGCAATCTCGATTCCAAGACCGGCGTTGAGATCATGGCGCTGTTTGATCGCCTGCAGCAGCAGGGCAACACCATCGTGCTAGTGACCCACGAGCCTGACATCGCCGATTATGCCCACCGCGTCATCCACGTGCGCGATGGCAAAGTAGAAAAAGACGAAAGCAAGCGCTAAGTTCTCGCAGGCACCTTTCACGCCCAGCGATCACTCTTGCAATCGGCTACGATCTTGGCGGTGGCTCCAATCACCTATCGCGAAGCGACAGCAGGCGATGTGCCCGCTATGGCGCGCATCCGGGCAGCCGAGTGGGAAACCGAAAACTACTGGCTGAAGCGGATCTCCGCCTACCTGGCGGGTGAGGCGTCGCCGCAAAAGGCGCTCGCGCCGCGCGTGGTGTACATCGCGCTGGCGGATGACCAGGTCGCGGGCTTCATTGCCGGGCACCTGACGCGCCGCCTGCAGTGCGAGGGCGAGTTGGAATGGATCAACGTGGCTGCGCCCTGGCGCGGGGCCGGCATCGCGCCTGAGCTGTTGCGAAGGCTGGCAGCCTGGTTTGCCGCGCACAACGCGCTGAAAATCTGCGTCGATCCCGACGATCGCGCCCGCAGCTTTTATCTCGACCACGGTGCGCGCCCGCTGAACCGGCACTGGCTGGTGTGGGACGATATCCGCGCGCTCATGGCGCCGGCAGCGCCAGCTTGAGCTGCTCGCTGTCAGCTTAAATGCTGCAAACATCAGCAGCCGAGCGTTTTTCCTGAACTGCCGATTCGCCTCATCGCGCAGCGCGATGGAGTTCACGACTGCGCGCGCGCGTCGACGCGCACTCGTTATGTTTTGTTTGGTACGGAGCTGCTGATCCGAAGCTAAAATCAAAATGTGACGATCACCGTAACGGCGCGAAAGTACTGGCTGGCCACCCTGGCTGCAGCCGTGATCTATGGCGCAATGGCGCTTATCGATACTGAGCTGATTGCGCACCATCTTCGCGCCGAAGCGCGCTACCTTGACTATTTTGTGCTGTCGCTGGTGGCGTTTATTTTTGTGCTGGTGCTTGAGGATTTCCACGAGCGCGAATCTCAGCGCTTGCGTGAAGTGCAGTTCCTGGTGGCCGACATGAACCACCATATCCGCAACGCGCTGCAGGTGATCATGTATGCCAATGCCACGCAGGGCGGCGGCCAGTTCACCGAGCAGGTGAGCGATTCAATCGAGCGCATCGATTGGGCGCTGCGCGAAGTGCTGGGCGAGCGGGCGCAGCGACTGGGCGTGCAGCCGCCGGGGACGAGTTCAGGGGTGCGTTCGGAGTGGAACAGCGAAAAGCCGCAGCAGGAAGTTCGGGTTCAGATCGCGAACCAGAAGGCGCCTCCGCACGAAAGCGCTCGCTGAGAGCGTTCTGCTCGCAAAAAATCTGCTACTGGTTGGCGCCCTTGGCGGCGGTGGCTGCAGGCGCCGTGACCGGGCCGGCGAAGAAGCTGTGGTCGTAGAGGTTGCGATACATGCGACCGGCAATCTCGGCGGCCTTCGGGCCATAAACCGCGCGGTCACCGCGCAGGAAGACCACCGTTACGATGCGGCCGAAGGTGGTGTTCGCGTAGGAAGCGAACCATCCAAAGCGGGTGCCGGCATTGGAGCAGGTGCCGGTCTTGCCCAGCACCGGTTCCTCGGTGAAGTTGTAGTGCACGGTGCGGGCGGTGCCGTATTCAACGGCGCCGGCCATGCCATCGCTCATTTCAGGAATCAGGCTGGCGATGTCAAGCTGGCGCTTGATCACCGGCTTGAAGTTCAGCACATCTTCAGGCGTGGCCGGATGCTGCAGGTAATAAAGCGTTCCACCGTTAGATATCGCCGCCACCAGTGCGCCAAGCTGAAGCGGAGTCATGGAAATGCTCTCGCCGAATGAGCACATGCGGCCCACGCCGCCAAGCTGTTCCGGCAGCTCTTCGGTGGGATAACGGCCGAGGTGTTCGCCGGGAATATTCCAGCCGGCCAGCTCACCCAATCCAAGCTGGTGGGCGTAGAAGGAAACCTTCTCAAACCCGAGCTTGCGCCCAAGCGCCTCAAAATAGTTGTTGTTGGAGACGGCCAGGGCCTTGGTCAAATTCATGTGGCCGCCGGGCACGCGAACCAGGGTGTCCTTGGTGACCACGCCTTCGCTGAGCGCGGCAAGCGCAACCGAGAGCTTAATGGTGGAGCAAGGCTCGGCGCCCTCTGAGAGTGCGAGCTTCTGGTTCACCATAGCCAGGATCCGGCCGCTGTTGGGATCGATGGCGACCACCGTGCCGTTCATGGCGCCGAGCGCATCGACGGCGGCCTGGCGGACGACAGGATCTTCACCCGCGGCGATATCGCCAACTTCCTGATCGGTGGCATAGGAGCTGGTGTAAAAGCGCTCATAGGGCACATGGCGCCGGCGGCTGTGGCGAGTGCGGGCGAGCCGGTGCGCGGTGGCCGAACTTTCACTTACGGTTTGCGATTTGTGATGGGGCGTAGTGGTGCGCGACGACGGGTTCGAGGCGGCCGCTGCGGCCCGCGCAAACGTCAGCGCCAGAAAAACGCAAAAAAATGAGCGCGCAAGCGCCGTCATGCCAAACTGCCTCTGAAAGCTTAGAGAGATCCTGCTGCCTAATAGGTTAGCCAAGTTCCACCTGAATGCGCAAGCGGTTGTTGCCCTGAATTCCGCGCTTTATAACGAAATACAGCCAGAATCGGCAGGCGAACAGGCTGTTCTCCCGGTCGCCTTATCCAAAGTAACGTCTGTTTTCCGGCGCAACGCCCACCGACCCGAAACGGCAGGGGCGAAGAGCCGCCAAAGCCTAGTGAAATTCCGGCCGTTTCCGCATGAATGCCGGCACATCCAGGTCGTCGCGGTCGTAGCCGGGCTGGCCTGAAGGGGGTTCGCCGACCGGCGCCACTGCGCCGCCGGGGGCTTCAAAAATCGCAGTCATGCTGGGTCGCGAGGCCGGTGGGGGAGGAACCGGGGCCTCAAAGCTGTCAGCGTGCGCGGTCGCCGAAATGAATTGCTCTTCTTCTTCGGGTTCGCCGGCGTCGCCGGCAAGGACGGGCTCAAACGGCGCTGCCGCACGGCTGATGGTGGAAGCGTCGAATGTGCGCTCGCGCCGCGGCGGCAGGTCGGCGCGGAAGCCGGTGGCGATCACCGTAATCTTCACGTCATCTTCCATGCGGTCATCGAGCACTGCGCCGAAAATGATGTTGGCATCCTCATGCGCGGCGCTCTGGATGATCATGGAGGCTTCGTTGACTTCGGCAAGCTTCAGCGAGGCCGAGCCGGTGATGTTGATCAGGATGCCGCGGGCGCCGTCGATTGCGCCCTCATCGAGCAGCGGCGACGCAATGGCGCGTTGCGCGGCCTGGGTTGCGCGCTTGGAGCCGGTGGCCGTGGCCGTGCCCATGACGGCGTAGCCCATGCCGGCCATGATGGCGCGCACGTCGGCGAAGTCGCGGTTGATGATGCCGGGGATCGTAATGATGTCAGAGATGCCCTGGACCGCCTGCCGCAGGATGTCATCGGCCACGCGGAAGGATTCGAAGAAGCCGGCGTCCTGCGCGACCGCCAGCAGCTTCTCGTTGGGAATGGCGATCATGGTATCGACCGATTCCAGCAGATCGTCGAGCCCGCGTTGCGCCTGCTGCGCCCGGCGACGGCCTTCAAAGCTGAACGGCTTGGTCACGACGGCGACGGTGAGCGCGCCCATTTCGCTGGCAAGCGAAGCAATGATGGGAGCGGCGCCGGTGCCGGTGCCTCCGCCCAGGCCGGCGGTGACGAAGACCATGTCAGCGCCGTCAAGAATCTCGATGATCTTTTCGGCATCTTCCAGGGCGGCGCGCCGGCCGACTTCAGGATTGGCGCCGGCGCCAAGCCCGTTGGTCAGCTTCACTCCCAGTTGAATCTTTATGGGAGCACGCGACATTCTGAGGGCCTGCAGGTCGGTGTTGGCGACGACAAACTCAACGCCTTCGAGGCCGGCATCGATCATGCGGTTCACGGCGTTGCCGCCGCCGCCGCCTACGCCGATTACTTTGATCTTGGCGTCGTTGCGAACTTCGTCGTTGAACTGAATGCGAATGTCGTCAGATTTATTGGGCGAACTCATACAGCCTCAAAACCGTTATCTCTGAGGTACGTGTGAGAAAACAGTAACTACAAAGGCACAGGCCTCACGGCGCAGCCGAACCGGCGCGTTGCGGCACGATGGGCTGCGGCTTTTTGCGCAGAAAAACGCTTACCGCGCCATTGCCAGCAGGTTTTTTAACCTGCTCCTGATGCCCTGCTCCTGGGTGCTGCGGGCGGCTCGGGCGCGAGCGCCGTAATACAGCATGCCGAGGGCGCAGGCAAATTCCGGCTCGCACAGTGTGGCCGGCATTCCGGGCAGCGGCACTGGATGGGCCAGGCGCACCGGCCGGCGCAGCGCATCTTCGGCAACTTCCATCAGCGACATGAGCCGGGCGCCGCCGCCGCACAGCGCGACGCCGGCGGCACACAGGTGCGACACTCCGGCCTGGCGAAGGTGATCGCGCACCAGGTCGAACAGTTCGCGCGCGCGCGGCTCCAGGATTTCAGCGATGGCGCGCTGCGACATCAGCCGCGAGGGCCGGTCGCCGAGCGAAGGCACTTCCACTTCGTTGCACGAAGGCACCCGCACCACGATGGCGCAGCCAAACAGCTTCTTCAGCTTTTCGGCGTCGGCCAGCGGTGTCTGCAGGCCCACAGCAATGTCGTTGGTGAAGTGGTCGCCGCCCACCGGGATGGAGCCGGCATGCACGACGGCTCCATCGTGGAACACGGCAATGTCGGTTGAGCCGGCGCCGATATCGATCAGGCACATGCCGATTTCGCGTTCGTCGGCGCGCAACACCGCATCAGCAGCCGCAATCGGCTCAAAGACTTTGTCTTCTACGGCGATGCCGGCGCGATTCACGACCGTGACCACGTTCTGGGTAGCACTGGAGAGCGCCGTGACCACGTGGACCTTCACTTCCAGCGTGATGCCCATCATGCCTTCCGGGTCGTGAACGCCGGGCTGCTCGTCGAGGATGTACTGCTGCGGCAGCAGGTGGAGCACTTCGCGGTCGGCGGGCAGGCTGATGGCGCGGGCGCGAGCGGCGGCGGCGCGAACGTCTTCGCGCTCGATTTCGCGCGCTCTCGGCCCCAGCACGATTCCGCCCTGGCTGTTGACGCCGCGAATGTGAGCGCCGGCCACGCCGACCGCAGCGCTTTCAAGGTTGATGGCGCCGATGGTTTCAGCTTCCGCCACGGCGCGGTGTACCGACATCGCCGCCTTATCGAGATCGATGATCACGCCCTTGCGCAGGCCGTGCGACTCCACTACGCCGTGCGCCTTGTAGCGCAGGCCGGTGTCGGTGACCTGCGCCACGACCACGCAGGTCTTGGCGCAGCCGAGATCAATGGCCGTCAGTAGGTTGTGCTGTGGATTGCCCATGTCTCCCAAATGCTGTTTTTCCCGGTTTATGAACTGGATTCGATGGCGTCTTCGAGCTGCGATGCGCCACCTGCGCCGGCGGCGCATAGGCGCTCCGAGCAGCAGGCGCGGCGGCCGGAATCGCCGGGTCAGGATGCACGATGACTTGCCGGTCAAAGCGCAAATCGACCGATTCAATCTTGTGGTATTGCTGCCGCCACACCTGCAGATGAGAGATGTAGGTCTTGTAGCGGTCGAGGAAGTTGGAATCGCCCAGGTGGATCAGGACGGGCCCGTCGTCATCCGACACCGTGATCCTGACGTCTTCCGGGTCGCGCAAATCAACTTCGCTCAGATCTTCAGAGTAGCGGGCGTTGCCGGCATCGAGCTCGCGCACCAGGCGCGAAAAAATCCTCATTCGCGCAGCGCGGGTGGAAAGCGGTTCGGCTTCGTTCATGCCGGCAATGACAGGGAAAGAGTAAGTTTTGCGCGCTTTGTTGGCGTCGAGCAGGACGCCGTTTGAATCAATCAACGCGATGCGCGGTCCCACCTGCGCGAATGCGACCGGCGTGCGTTCCTCGATGGCGACGTGGATCTGGTTGGGCAGCAGCCGCATCACTGCCGCCGATTGCACCCACGGAATACGCTCAAGCTGGCGCTTGCGGTCGCCGATCGGCACAAAGAAGACGTTGCGCCCAATGTCGCTGCCGAAAACCTCGAGCACCTGCGAGCGGGTGATGTTCTGCGCGCCCTCAACCACGATTTGATCGCTTGATTCCACGCGAAACCGCGGCGCCTCTTCGGCGTAGCGATAGAGCCAGGCGCCCACCAGCATGACCAGCACAAGAGCGGCCGCAACCAGCCCAACCTGCTTGAGTCGGTTTGCGGCTTTGCGGGTGATGGGCCCGCGGCGCACCGGCACGCGCTTCTGCGTGCGAAAAAACTGAGCGTCAGGCTCGGAATCGAGCATGACGAAGCGCGATTCATCCGGAGCCGCGCGCGATGCGAGCGAACGGTCACGCCCGGCCGCGGTAGCTGCGCGGTCGCTGGGGTGCAGTTCGCCGCGCCAGTCTTCATCGAGAGTGGCGAACAGGGAACCGGCTCCATCCGCAGCCGCAGATGTGTGTTGCCCTTTGCTTAAGGTCAAGGGCGTTACAAAGAGTCGCGAAGAAGCGCCAGCCCATTCACTATAAGGCAGTTCTCCGCTCGGCACGGGGAAAAGCTCCGCGATGGGGGTGGTGATTCTGATTCCACCGGCAACGGAAGCGAAGATTGCCGAACCGCGCAATGTGCGGTGGCCGGGTTCAGCTTCCCGGTTCGCGGCCTGGCGCTGGACTAGAATGTTTCGCCATGAATCTTTCCGCCATTCAAGCTGCGCTGCGCGAGCGCGAAATTGACGCGTGGCTGTTTTATGACCATCACCACCGCGATGCCATCGCTTACCGCCTGCTCGGGATTCCGCAGTCGCTCATGGTGACGCGGCGCTGGTTTTACTGCATACCGGCGCAGGGCGATCCGGCCAAGCTGGTCCATCGCATCGAGGCTGGGCACCTGGACTCTCTGCCCGGTAAAAAGACCGAGTACTCGGCGTGGCAGGAGCTGCAGGATAGCCTGCGGGCCATGCTGAAACCCTACCGCCGCGTTGCCATGCAGTATTCGCCGAACAATGCGGTTTTCCTGATCGGCTTAGTCGATGCCGGCACGGTTGAGATGGTCCGCAGCTTTGGCCACGATATTCAAAGCTCAGGGAACCTGGTCGCAGAGTTCGAGGCCACATGGACGGAAGAGCAGATCCGGTCGCATTTTGAGGCGCGCGACTGCATCGACCGCATCACCGAAGAGGCGTTTAAGGAAATTGGCCGGCGAGTGCGGGGCGCGGCGAACGGCGCCGGAACCCACGAGTTCGAAATTCAGCAATGGATCATGGAAGCATTCCGCCGCGACGGGCTTACGCCGGGCGACGACCTGCCGATCGTGGCAGTGAACCAGAACAGCGGCAATCCGCACTACGAGCCGCGCGCCGAGAAGTCAGCTCCGATCCGCCCGGGCGACTTCGTGCTGCTCGACATCTGGGGCAAGACTTCCGCGTCCAACGCGGTGTTCTACGACGTTACCTGGACGGGTTTTGTGGGCAGCGCGCCTTCAGATCGCCAGCGCGAAGTATTTGAAATTGTGCGTCGGGCCCGCGACGTGGGGGTTGAAACCGTGCGCTCGGGCATTGGCGCGGGCCGCACGATGGCAGGCTGGGAGGTTGACCAGGCGGTACGCGAATTTATCAATAAGAGCGGTTACGGGAAATTTTTTGTGCATCGCACCGGCCACTCCATCAGCACAACGGTGCACGGCAACGGCGCCAACATGGATAATTTTGAGACCCATGATGAGCGGCAGATCATGCCGAATTCATGCTTCTCAATCGAGCCAGGCATTTACCTGCCGGAATTCGGCGTGCGCAGCGAAGTCAACATGCTTGTGCGGCCGGGCGCGGCCGAGGTGACGGGGCGGGTACAGCAGGAGATTGTCACGATCTGAGGCCGAGGTGCGCCAGGCCGCAGCACGTCACAGGATCTTTTTCCCGAACGCGCTCAGGATCAGCTCCACCGCCAGGTTCGCGGTCTGGTTGTGTTCATCGATGACGGGGTTGACCTCGACTACCTCAAAGCTGGTCATGCGTCCGTGGTCGGCGATGATCTCCATGGCCAGGTGGCCTTCACGATAGGTCGCGCCGCCGCGAACCGGCGTTCCGACTCCGGGCGCGTCTTCCGGATCGATCCAGTCCATGTCGAGCGAGATGTGGTAGCCGGCGGTGTCGCGCCCGGCGATGCGCAGCGCTTCTTCCATCACGGTGCGCATGCCGCGCTCATCGATATCGCGCATGGTGAACACCTCCAGGCCGGCGCGGCGGACATTTTCTTTTTCCGTCTGGTCGATGTCGCGGACGCCCACGATGACGCAATTTTCAGCCGCGACCTTGGGCGAGAAGCTGAAAATGTTGGCCAGCTCCGGCGGCCCCATGCCGAGAATCGCCGCCAAGGGCATGCCGTGCACGTTGCCGCTCGGCGAGGTTTCGGGTGTGTTGATGTCAGCGTGAGCATCGATCCAGACCAGGCCGATCCTTTCGTTGCGGCGGCGGAAAAATTCAGCGACGCCGGCGACGGTTCCGGCAGCGATGGAGTGGTCGCCTCCCAGGATGACCGGCACTTTACCGGCTTCCAAGGTCTTCAGCACCAGTTCCGCTTCCTTCGTGCAGGTGGCGGTGATCTCTTTCAGGTACTTCGCCCGCGGATTGCCTTCCTTCTTCTGCTCGGCAATGGCGACCGCAATGTTTCCGCCGTCTTCAACTTCGTGGCCTATCGCTTCCAGCCGCGCCTCAAGCCCGGCGACACGAACCGCCGAAGGGCCCATATCGACGCCGCGACGCGAAGCGCCGAGATCGAGCGGAGTGCCGATGACGCGGATCTTCTTGCCGCGATGGGCGAGGCTGGGCGTGGGTGCTTGCGTAGTGGCCAAAAATAATCTCCCGAAACTATATCGCGGCGGTTCGGCTCATGCCGGGGCGCGAACCGTGACCCGCAACCGCTACGGATACAACCGATGAAGCATGCGGGCAAATGGAATCGTCTCGCGCACGTGATCGAGGCCGCAGATCCAGGCCACGGCACGCTCAATGCCCATGCCGAAGCCGGAGTGCGGAACGCTGCCGTATTTGCGCAGGTCGAGATACCACCGGAAAGCTTCAATCGGCAGGTTGTGCTGCTGGATGCGCTGCACCAGCAGCTCGTAAGAGGCGGTTCGCTGTGAGCCGCCGATGATTTCGCCGTAACCTTCAGGCGCGAGCACGTCACAAGCCAGCGCCAGCTCAGGCCGCTTCGGATCGGGCTCCATGTAAAACGCCTTCACCTGCGCGGGATAACGATGCACGATCACGGGCCGATCGAACTGCGCTGAAATGTAGGTTTCATCGGGCGAGCCGAAGTCGCCACCCCATTCGAACTTGGCTTCCAGCTCGCCTTTGGCGTGGCCCTCCTGCAGTAGCTGCACGGCGTCATCGTAGCTGATGCGCGGGAACGGCGGCTTCACCGATGCCAGCTTGCTCAGGTCGCGGCCGATGATCTGCAATTCAGGCCGCCGGCGCTCGAGCACGCGCGCCACGATGTGGCTGACGAACTCCTCAGCCAGCGCCATCAGGCCATCAAGTTCGAGATATGCCACTTCGGGCTCCACCATCCAGAATTCCGTGAGGTGGCGCCGCGTCTTCGATTTCTCGGCCCGGAACGTGGGCCCGAAGCTGTAAACCTTGCCCAGCGCCAGCGCAGTGGCCTCAATGTAGAGCTGGCCTGATTGCGTAAGGAACGCCTGCTCCTCAAAGTAATCGACGGGGAACAGGGTTGACGTGCCTTCGCATGCTGCCGGCGTCAGGATGGGCGGATCGGTGCGGGTGAAGTCACGGTCATCGAAAAAGTCGTGCATGGCTTTTTCGATTTCGGAGCGCACGCGCAAAATAGCCGCCTGGCGCGGCGTGCGCACCCACAGGTGACGGTGCTCCATGAGGAAATCGACGCCATGCTCTTTGCGCGTGATGGGGAAGGGATCGTCTTCCGGGACGCGCTGTACAACTTCAACGCGCTGCACGTCGAGTTCGTAGCCGCCCGGAGCACGCTCATCGGCCCTGACTTTGCCGGTGACAATGACGCTTGATTCATCGGTCAGCGACTTGACCGCGTCAAACACCTCAGGCGGAACGGCGTTCTTTGCCACCACGCCCTGGATGAGGCCGGTTCCGTCACGAAAGATGGGGAACAGCAGCTTGCCCGATTCGCGCTTGTTATAAAGCCAGCCGCGGATGACGACGACCTCTCCGGCATGGCGGCCAACGGAGCTGATCGTGGTGACCGGATGCGGTTCGACGGAAGTTTGCAACGTGGTGCTCACAGGTCAATTCTAATTGCTTTCACGTTGAAGGCAGTTGCCCGGCGGCCTAGCGGTTGGCGGCGGCGGGATCGAGCCGGCGGAAGGCCTCGGAGAGCCGCTTTTCGATGACGCTGCTCTCCTGGCCGTCGCCATCGATTTCCAGCAGCATCGGCGGAACCTGGGGCGCGGTTTTCAGCAGCGCCGCGGTCTGCTGCCAGTCGATAGTGCCGTCACCCGGCCACAGATGCGCGTCTTTATCGGCGCGATTATCGTGCAGGTGGGTGGAGCGTATGTGCGGCTTCAGGGTTTCGAATGCCGTGGCGATGTCGGTGGTCATGTGCGCGTGGCCGGAATCGAAGCAGACGCCGACGTCAGGCAGGTGCAGGCTCTTGAGCAGCTCGATTAATTTTTCAGGAGTGGAAAGGTCGTTGGGAATGTTTTCCACCAGCAACGTCACGCCGAGCGGGCGCGCGAAGGCGCGCAGGTGCTCAATGCCGGTCATGGCGTAATCGAACTTGCGCGCGTCATAGGGCTCGCCGCTGTTGCCGATGTGCTGCACCAGGTATTTGAAAGGGAGAATTTCGGCGGTTTCAATGGCGCGCTTGATTTCGTCCATCGATTCCACGCGGCGGCGCTTATCCGCGTCCACAAAATTCACCGGCGGCGTGCCGCTCTTGCCCCATTCGTAATCGCTGAACATGGGCGAGTGGACCGAGTTCATCGCAATGCCCGAAAACCGGAACCAGTTCGCGATTTCGCGAACCAGGGCGCGGTTGGTGTAATCGAAGTGGTCCTTCGCGGCGAAAATCTCGATGGCCTGTGCGCCGGCGCGCACCATGCACTCCAGCAGCCCGGGGTGCAGGCGCTGCTTGATGAACACGTAACTGGAAACGGCTTTTTGCATTCGTCAGGCGGCCCGTTCCGGATGAGTTCTGCTTCGCACCACCGCGCCCGCCAACGCCGCCAGCGCAAGCAGCACGAAGGCGGCAATCTGCGGCCATACCGCGCCCGGCCGCGAGATGACCACTAACGCAAGCGGCCCAAGCGTAATCAATATTGCCACGCCCAGGCCCGCCAGCACCGGAGATTTACGCGCGATGGTCGCCGCAAGGTAACCTGCCGCCAGGGCAAACAGAGCTCCTAAAGCGGCAGTGGCGGCAAGAAACTGCGTGCCGCCCGCCGGCTGCGGGTCACGTTTCAGCAGTTCTAACATGGCGGCCGAGAGCACGACGAACAGCAGGTCGCCGGCCAGGATGCCGCCCAGAATTCTCATGCTTAGTAGCCCACGGCCTTGCCGTTGTTGCGGCCATCGCTGGCGCCCAGGCGCTCGCCCGTCTTCTCGTCAACCATAATGCACTCGCCGTCGCTCCAGTAATTGTTCTGCATCACTTTGTAGCCGTGCTGCTCCAGCAGCTTTACGGTGTCCGGTGAGAAGCGGTCGCGCTCCAGGTACACCACGTCAGGTACCCACTGATTGTGGAAGCGTGGTGCATTTACGGCTTCCTGCACATTCAGGCCCCAATCGACCACGCCGAGCAAGACATTGGCCACCGTGGTGATAATGCGCGGCCCGCCCGGCGAGCCCAGCACCAGGAAGAGCTTGCCGTCTTTCAGGACGATGGTGGGCGTCATGGCTGAAAGCGGCCGCTTACCCGGGCCGACGTAGTTTGCCGGGCCCTGAATAAGCCCATACATGTTGGGGATGTTCGGGCCGGCGGCAAAATCATCCATTTCGTTGTTGAGCAGGAATCCGAGACCATCGGCCGTGACGTAAGAGCCGAAGCTGCCGTTCAGCGTCGTGGTGACGGCAACCGCATTCCCTTGCTCATCCACCACCGAGTAATGCGTGGTGTGGTCAGGTTCCGG
>JAJPJZ010000310.1 GCA_021323935.1 Terriglobia bacterium
CCGGCGATGGTGGCGCTGGGCGCAATTGCAGTCGCGCCATCGCCGCCCGGCTGCGACGCTCCCGCCGCCTCCGCCGCCGCCCGCAACAGCAGCAGCAGGCTCGTGCCGGGCGCCATCGGCCCCAGCCTGGTTCCGAACAGCGCGCGATGCGCCACCGCTGCGCGCAGCGGCTCGCTCTCAAACCACTCGCTCGCCAGGTCGGCAATCGGCATCGCCGCCCAGCGCAACAGCCGGTATAAGTCTTCTTTCGGCAGCTTGCGAACGCTGCGCAATGTGGGCAGCAGCGCAATCAGGTCGCGCACGCGGGTTTCGTCAAGCGCCGGCGGCCGGTCTGCCAGGATGCCCGCGAGCGCGGCGGCAATCCGCGCCAGCGATGCCTGGAAGTCGGCGTAGCGCGTGGCATCGCGCTGTGAAAATTCTGCAATCGAAACCGCAGTCTGCCCCGTGCCTCCGTAGAGCAGCAGCGCCTGCCCTTTTACACTTTGCGTGCCGCCCGGCTGGCTGAGCGCGATTACCCGCGGCTCCGGCCGGATCCAGCGCAGCCCAAACTGCTCCAGGCGCATATCGCTCAGCACCCTGCCGCTCACCGGCCCGGCTGCGTGCATCAGGGTTGAAACCCTGAACCCGGGATGGAATTCTTCTGTGGTGGCCACACCGCCCACCACGTCGCGGCGCTCCACCACCAGCGGCTTAAGCCCGGCCTTGGCCAGATAAAACGCGGCCACCAGCCCGTTGTGGCCTGCACCGACAATGATGACCTCGTGATTCATTCTTCGTAGCCTGGTGGAAACTTACGCCGCTCGCGCGCGAGCTTCTGCGGCGCGCGCGTCAGTTGCGGCCCGTGCGAAGGCACTCAGGCCCGGGCTTCAGCCGCAACCGAAGCCTCGGCAAACGCCCGCTTCCTGCTCCACTTCATGTCGTCAATGATGTGCTGTGCCGCCAGCCGCCCCGGCGCGCCCATGATCCCGCCCCCCGGATGCGTCGCCGAGCCGCACATGTACAGGCCCTTGATGGGCGTGCGATATTGCGCCCAACCCGGCGCCGGCCGCGCCCAGAACAATTGCTCGAGCGACAGCTCGCCCTGAAAAATGTTTCCTTCGCTCAGCCCCCACTCGCGCTCCAGGTCAAGCGGCGTCACCACTTGCCGCCCCACAATGATGTTTTTCAGGTTGGGCGCGTACTCGCTCACCGTGTCCACCACGTTGTCGCCGAACTGCTCGCGCTTCTGGTCCCAGGCGGCCGCGCCTTCGCGCAACGCATAGGGCGCATACTGCACAAAGCACGACATCACGTGCTTGCCGGGCGGGGCCACGCTCGGGTCAGTCAGGCTGGGGATCACCATGTCGATATACGGTCGGCGCGAGTACTCGCCATATTTCGCGTCGTCATAAGCGCGCTCCATGTACTCCACCGAAGGCGAAATGGAGATCGCGCCGCGCAGATGATCGCCCGCGCCCGGAATTGCTTTGAACTCCGGCAGCGCGTCCAGCGCCAGGTTCACCTTGCCCGACGAGCCACGATACTTGTAGCGCTGCACCTCCTCCAGGAACTCCACCGGCAGGTGCCGCGCCTCAATAAATCGTTCAAACGTCAGCCGCGGATCGACGCTCGAGGTGACGACATCGGCGTAGAACTCGTCGCCGTTCGCCAGCGCCACGCCGGCGGCCCGCCCTTCACGCACGATGATCTGCGCCACGCCCGCCCTGGTGCGGATCTCGGCGCCGGCTTCGCCCGCCGCCGCCGCAATCGCGTTTGAAATTGCGCCCGTGCCGCCGCGCGCAAAACCCCAGGCGCGAAACGCGCCGTCGATCTCGCCCATGTAGTGGTGCAGCAGCACGTAGGCCGTGCCCGGCGAACGCACTCCCAAAAACGTGCCGATGATTCCTGAAGCCGACATCGTGGCCTTGAGCACGTCGGTTTCAAACCACTGGTCAAGGAATTCGGCCGCGCTCATGGTCATGAGCTGCACCTGGTCGTACTTTTCTTCGGTTGAAAGCCGGCGGAAGCGGCGGCCCATGGCCAGCAATTCCCACATCTCCCGGATCTTCAGCCGCGCCGGGTCCGGCGGCGTCATGCCCAGCAGCGGCTTCACGAACTGGCACATGCGCAGCATCGCCCGGCCGAACTCGTCGTAGGCTTCGGCATCGAGCAGCGAATGGCGCGCAATTTCGCGGTAGGTGCGCGCGTGGTCGTTCATGCGCCACAGGTAGTCGCCGTTCGGCATAGG
Organism: Terriglobia bacterium; assembly: GCA_021323935.1. GTDB lineage: Bacteria > Acidobacteriota > Terriglobia > Terriglobales > Acidobacteriaceae > JAFAIN01. The sequence goes on from JAJPJZ010000310.1 coordinate 2,228, forward strand.
CGTAAATGTGCCGTCGAGCGGCAGCACTTCCAGGCCATGGCGCGGCAGGTCAAGCTCGCGAATGATCTCAGGCCGCAGCAGCGACACTACATACGAGCACACCGAAAACTTGAACCCGGGAATCACTTCTTCCGTCACCGCGGCGCCGCCGACCACGTGCCGCCGCTCCAGCACCAGCACCTTTTTGCCGGCACGCGCCAGGTAGGCGGCCGTCACCAGCCCGTTGTGGCCGCCGCCGATTACGATCGCGTCATATTTGGAATGGGGAGTTGAGGCCATGTGGAACTGGCATTGTAAACGGTCGCGCCAACGCCGCCCGCGCCCGGGAACTTCTCCGGCCCGGCTTCCGTAACCCTAAGCAGCAGGAACGCTGCTAGACTGTAAGCACCGCCCGCCCATGAATACTGCCGAAGCCATTCGCGTCGCCCTGTCGTCGCTCTGGGCCAACAAGCTGCGCTCCGTGCTCACGCTGCTGGGCGTGGTGATCGGCGTTTCGGCGGTGATTGCCGTGGTCACGTTCGTCAACGGAATCAACTCCTACGTTGCCACCAAGATCTTCAACCTGGGCGCCGACGTTTTCATCGTCAGCCGGCAATCAGCCTCTGACATGACGAACGCCGAAAAATTCCTGGAATCGCAGAAGCGCAAGAACATCGAAATCGATGACTACCGCGCCATCGCCGCAGGCTGCACCGAGTGCGCCGCCGTGGGCGCCGCCGTCTCCAACAACACCGGCCACGTCCGCCACGACGAGCGCGAAGCCACCGACGTCAACATTCGCGGCTACACGCCCTCCATGGTCCGCATCACCGATTTTGACCTCGTCGCCGGCCGCTTTATCACTGAAACCGACATGCAGACCGTCGCCGCGGTCGCCATCATCGGCTCCGACGTGCAGGACAACATCATGGGCGCCACCGACCCCATCGGCAAAGAAATTCGCATCGATGGTCATCTATATACGGTGGTCGGCATCGGCAAGCCGCAGGGCAAGACCATGGGCCAGAGCCAGGACAACTACGTCATCATCCCGCTCACCACCTACCTGCGGCAGTACGGCACGCGGCAGAGCATCGGAATCTCGGCCAAGGCGCACGGCATCGGCGAATCGCTTGACCGCGCCGTCGATCAAACCCGCGTCATCATGCGCGCCCGCCGCCATGACCGCCCCGGCCAGCCTGACAGCTTTTCCGAAGAGACCAATGCCAGCCTGATGGGCCTGTGGTCGGGCCTGAGCGGCACGTTCTTCGTTGCCATGATCGGCATTGCCAGCATTTCGCTGGTCATCGGCGGAATCGTGATCATGAACATGCAGTTGGTCAGCGTCACCGAGCGCACCCGCGAAATCGGGGTGCGCAAGGCGCTGGGCGCGCGCCGCGCCGACGTGATGCGCCAGTTCGTCATTGAATCAAGCACGATCGCGCTGGTGGGCGGAATGGTCGGCGTCATCCTGGGCATCTCGTTTGCCAAGCTGGTGACGGCGGTGATCGGCATGCCCTCATCCATTGAATTCTGGTCGGTGATGGCCGGCCTGCTGCTGGCCACCAGCGTCGGAATTTTCTTTGGCGTGTATCCGGCGCGCCGCGCGGCCATGCTCGACCCTATTGCCGCCCTGCGCTTTGAACTGTGAGCCTGTGGGGCGCCTGCGTGCCTCGCGGCATTGAGTGTGACGGCGCCGCCCGCGAATGTAGAAGGACCACGATGCAGAAAAAAGACTATGCCGAAAATCTTGCCATGGCGCTCGACACCATCCGCAAGAGCAAGATGCGCTCCGGCCTCACGGTGCTCGGCATCGTCATCGGCGTCATGACCGTCATCGGCATCTCCTCCATCGTGCGTGGCCTTAATTCCAACGTCGAGGCCATGGTTTCGCAGATGGGCTCGAACATCGTCTTCGTCTTCCACATTCCGGCCATCAACTTCGGCCGCATGCCTGAGGCCATTCGCAAGCGCAAAGAGCTCAGCTGCGAAGACGCCGTCGCCATGCAGGGCCTGCCGCACATCAAGGCGGTCAACGCCGGCATCCGCTACTTCCGTCCGCAATTAGGCGTGGGCGCCTACACCGTCACCTACCAGGGCCGCCACATCCGCAACACCATCATTGAAGGCGACCTGGCCGCCGCCAAAGACGTTTTTGATATGCGCCTGCGCGAAGGCCGCTGGTTCTCGCAAATTGATGACGAGCACCACTCGCCCGTCATCGTTATCGGCCCCGACACCGCCGATGAACTGATCCCGCAGGGCTCGGCGCTGGGCAAGGAAATCAACATCGAAGGCCAGTTGTTCACCGTGATCGGGGTTTCCGAGCCGCAAAAGACCGTGTTTGCCGGCGGCAAAAATCCCGCCGACAACGTCGTGTTCATGCCGCTGCAGGTCTTCCGCAAGCTGCACCCGGAGCAGAAACAGGTGTGGATCAGCGCCAAGGCCACGTCGCATGACGACATGCCCGCGGCCGAAGATGAAATTCGCCAACTGCTGCGCCGCCGCCGCAAGGTTGCGCCGCGCGATCCCGATAACTTTGAAATTTTCACCCAGGATTCGCTTACCGACATCTGGAACCAGGTCACCGGCGCGGTATTCATTTTTATGTTCGCCGTCTCCAGCGTCGGCCTGATCGTGGGCGGCGTAGGCGTGATGAACATCATGCTGGTCTCGGTCACCGAGCGCACCCGCGAGATTGGCGTGCGCAAGGCGATCGGCGCGCGCAAGCACGATATCCTGCTGCAGTTCACAATTGAGGCCATCGTGCTGACCGCCATCGGCGGCGTGCTCGGCATTCTGGCCGGCGCCATCGTCACGTACGGCATCCGCGCTGTGTTCGCTTCCCTTCCCGCCTCGATGTCCGCCTTCTGGTGCGCCTTCGCCTTCACCGTCTCCTGCGCCATCGGCCTGGTGTTCGGCATCTACCCCGCCTGGAAGGCGGCCAACCTCGACCCGATCGAAGCCCTGCGCTACGAATAGCCCCCGGCTCAGGCGCAGGCACAGCCGCAACCAAGTCACTCGTAGCGCAGCGCCTCGGTTGGGCTGATGGAGGCGGCTTTGCGCGCCGGCAGCAGGCAGAACGCAATGTTCAACGCGCCTGCGGCCGCAAACGCCAGCGCCGCGCTCTCGCGCTCGAAGACGAACGGCAGCGCCACCAGCCTGCTGATCAGTCGCGACACCGGCCACGCCAGCGCAATGCCGATTGTCCCGCCGAGCAGCGCCAGCGTCGCCGCTTCCGCGCTCACTTGAAAGAAAATGTCGCCGGCGGTTGCGCCCAGCGCGCGCCGCGTGCCGATCTCGCGGGTGCGCTCCTTCACCGCAATCCAGGTGATGGCAACGATGCCCAGGCCTGACACCGCCAGCGCGCTTGCCGCAATCCAGCGCAGGAAAATCCTGAGCCGCCCTGCTGCCGCCATCTGGGTATCAATCAGGCTCTTCTGATTTTGGATCTGGAAATCATCGGGCTGGTTTGGCTGAACGTGATGCAGCGTGTGCAGCAGTGAGCGGCCCCGGCCGGCCGCGGCATCCATGTTTGCCAACGTGTCAATTTCCAGCAGAATGCCCGCGTAGTGGTCCAGGTTCATCAGGCGGCGCATCGCGGTTGAGAGCGGCACGTAAATCTGATTGTCCTCGTTGCTGACGTCGA
>JAJPJZ010000308.1 GCA_021323935.1 Terriglobia bacterium
GAAGGCGTCAGCAGCGCCTCGGGCACGCGGTCATAGGCGATGCCGAAGCCCGCCCTGATCACCATGTTGCTGTGCGTGCCGGGGCTCCAGGCGAATCCCAGGCGCGGCGAGAAGGCGCGCTTGGTGGGCCGGTAGTATTCGCTGACCGGTTTCACCGAGGCGTTCACCAGGCCGAGCGTCGGATCGCTGGTGGGGAACAGATTGGTCAGCTTGTTATTGGCCTCGCTGATCGGGCTGAAAAATTCATAGCGCAGCCCCAGGTTGGCGGTGAAGTTGGGCGTCACCTTAATGTCGTCCTGCACGAACAGGCCGAAATCATAGCTGCGATAGTAGAACTGGCCGGTCGAGAACGCCCCGCTGGTGGGGTTCACATTTACGCCTTCGAAAATAGGCGCATTGTTCACAAAGTTCCATGGAGTGGCAAACGCATACGCGGGCCGGCTCTGCCCGATTTGGTTATCGTTGTTCTGCTCACGCGTGTATTCGCCGCCGAAGCGCAACGCGTGGCGGCCAAACACCTTGGTCACGGTATCGACCGCTTCGTAGGTATTTTCAGCGAAGCTGGCAGGCTGCGTCGCCTGCTGCGTGGGCGAAAGGTTGATGTTGCCGACCGGCCCCGGCATGTTCTGGATGTAAACCGACGGAATGCCCCAGTTGATCCCGGTTCCGCTCAGCGTGTTGTAGGCCCATCGCGTGCCGTTCACGCGAGCATCGTTCAGCATCGTGGGTGAAACCGTCCAAATCCAGGCCAGCGTGGTTGCGCCGTTACGCGGCGCGTATGTCAGGTCGTAAGCCGGTGCCGGAATCGTACCTTCCGCCGGGCCGGTGTTGTTGCCGCGCATCAGGATGCCTGACCACGTGATCTGGTGTTTGCTGGTGATGTTGAAATCCACGCGCGCGGTGAACTGGTTGGGCTTGGCAATCGCCGGTTGATTCAACTGGACCTGCTCAATATCCGGGACACCGTCAAGGCCTCCGCCTGCCTGCGCCGCCGGGTTGCCGCTGAACACCGGCACATACGTACCGTTGGTCTGGTACGGCGAGCCGATATCGAGGCCATTGCCCACGATCTGGCAGGGCCAGTTCGCCGCCGCAAACACCGCACAAGAGGGCGCCAGCACATTGAATGTGCGCGCCTGCCCGTTCGGCACGCTGGCAATTACGTCGGCAAACGTGCCCGGGCGCGCCGAGTGTACCAGCGAATAGAACTGCGGCGTAAAGATGTACGTGGGAGTTGACACTGTTGTGTTGTTGCTGTGCAGCCCCTCCCAGTTAAAGAACCAGAACAGCCGGTCTTTGATGATCGGCCCGCCGGCATGCGCGCCGTATTGCCGCCATTTGTCGTTGACGCGCGTAGTCTTGGCCTTCAGGCTGGGCGGGCCCGGGTAGCCGTTGTAGGCGTTCAGTCCCGGGTCCTGATATTGAAAAAACGCGCCGCCATGAATGCGATTGGTCCCGTTCTGCGTCACCACCTCCACCGTTGCCCCTGAATTTCGTCCAAGCTGCGCATCGTAAGGTGATGCGACCACGCGAATTTCCTTCACCGAGTCCTGGCTCGGCGTGACCACCGCAGCCCCGCCCCAGGTCTGGCTGTTCACGCTGACGCCGTCAATCAAATAGCTGTTCGATGAAATGCGCTGGCCGTCGGCCGAAACGTTGACCTGGTTTTCCGTTTGATAAATCGAGACGTTGCTTCCGCCCGGGCCCGTCGTATTGGGCAGGTTGACCGCCGCGCCGTTGGGCGAGCGTGCATCGTCGCCGAAAACACCCGGCGTGAGCCGCAGCAACTCATAGGGATCGCGGTCAAACGTGGGCAGGTCCTCCACCTGCTGGGCCGTCAGGCTGCCGCTGATGTTGGCGTTCTCCGTCTGCAGTTCAACCGCGCCGGTGGCATTCACTTCAACCGTTTGTGAAGTGGCCGCGGCCGCAAGCTGCACGTTCCAGCCGCGCGGTTCTTCCGCCTGAACCTGCACGTCGCGATCGGTGCGAGTGGCAAAGCTCGCCGCCTCGACCGTTACGGTGTACACGCCCGGCGGCAGCCCCGCGATGCGGTAGAAGCCATCGGCGGTGGTCTTCGCCGTCTTCGGCACGCCGGTGCCCTGGTTGGTCGCCGTCACGGTCGCACCCGCAACGACCGCACCGGATGGGTCCGTGACCGTACCTTGAATAGTGGCGTTGAATTGTGCGGCTGCAGGCAAGGACAACATCAATGCGCAGGACGCAACAACGAAACAATACCCAACGCGAGCGAAGGACTTGCGATTCATAGAGCCCGCTCCAATTGTTCTCTTCGAGAGCAAGTTGCCAACAGCTAGTTCGCGCAGCAACTTACAAAGCCTGTTCATACGCTGCTTGCCGAACTATTGTCAAGCGCCTCCAGGCCGGGGCGAACTAGCAGTCTGATGAAGCCGGGTCCAGCTTGCATCGGCTTGCTGGAATAGTCGAACATACCTGCTGTTCCCGTGTACGAACCTGGCTCTAAATCGGGCGATGCTCTCGCGACACAGGCGCCTTCTGCCATGAGCCGCAGGCAAGCGGTGCGCCTGTGCGGCGGGGCGCTCGCCCTGCCGCTCGCCCGCTTGAATGTCGTCCGCCGCGCCTTGGGCACACAAGCCCCGCAGGCGCAGCCTCGCCCGTTTGAAGGCACCGACGGCCAGTTGCTCGATGAGATTGAGCGCGCCTGCTTTAGTTTCTTCTGGAACGAAGCCAGTCCCGTCACCGGCCAAGTCAAGGACCGCGCCCGTGCAGCGGGTCCCGATCAGCGCCTGATGGCAAGCATCGCCGCCACCGGTTTCGGCCTGGCCGGGCTTTGCATCGGCGATGCGCGCGGCTTTAAGCCCAGCAAAGAAATTGCCGAACGCGTGCGTTTGACCCTGCGCTTCGCCTGCGACAAGCTGCCGCACGTCCACGGCTTTTTTTACCACTTCCTCAACATGAACACCGGCGAGCGCTGGGCAAAGTGCGAGCTTTCTTCCATCGACAGCTCGATCTTTCTGTGCGGCATCCTTACCGCCCGCCAGCACTTCCGCGATCAGGAAATTCAGGACCTTGCCACGCGCATCTATGAACGCGTCGATTGGCCCTGGATGCAGAACGGCGGCGACTCGCTTTCCATGGGCTGGCACCCCGAAAGCGGCTTCCTTAACGCCCGCTGGGACCATTACTGCGAACTCACGATGATTTACCTGCTGGGCATAGGCTCGCCCACGCACCCGCTGCCGCCCCAAACCTGGCAGGCCTGGAGCCGGCCTGAAATGACTTACGCCGGCATCACCTACATCTCAGGTCGCGATCCTTTATTTGTCCACCAGTACTCGCAGGCTTTTTACGATTTCCGCGGCCGTCGCGACTCATACGCCGATTATTTTCAGAACTCCGTCAAAGCCACCAGGGCGCATAAGCTTTTTTGCCTCTCGCTGCACGACCGTTTTCCCGATTACACCGACGATCTCTGGGGCATTACCGCCTCAGACTACCCGCACGGCTACACCGTCTGGGGTGGCCCTCCGCTTATCGGGCCGGTGGATGGCAGCGTGGTACCGTGTGCCGCCGGCGGCTCTTTGCCATTCCTTTACCACGATTGCATCAAGGTACTGAGAAACCTGCGCGGCAGCTTTGGCGACCGCCTATGGTCGCGCTACGGCTTTCTTGATGCTTTCAACCCGCTGACGGGCTGGGTGGATTCCGACGTTCTGGGCATCGACCTCGGCATCACCATGCTGATGGCCGAAAACCAACGCACCGGCTTCGTTTGGAATACATTTATGAAAAATCCCGAGGCCGGCCGCGCCATGGCGAAAGCCGGCTTTCAACCGGCTTGAGCGTCGCATTGGAGAGATCCGCTGCGGGCCAGGATCGCCGCTGTCTCAAGGCTGCAAGCACGTTAGCACACGCAGATTCAGCGTTTAATGTGGCCTTAACAAAGCCGTCGTATGCTGAGGCTGAAGAAGTGGAAAACAATGAAGAAACTGATCTTCGTTGTCGAAGATGACGATGATATCGCCCGGCTGCTGCAGCACCACCTGGAGGCCGCAAGCTACGGTGTAAAGCTGTTTCCGCGCACGCGAGACGTCATCGATTCAGCCTGGGAGCATCCTCCGGCGCTCTTCCTGCTTGACATCATGATTCCCGGCGGCAGCGGGCTCGATCTTTGCCGCCAGATCCGGCAGTCACGCGAACTGGCGCATGTTCCGGTAATTTTCCTGACCGCGCGCAGCGCTGAGGCTGACCGCATCATGGGGTTGGATATCGGCGCCGACGACTACGTCCCTAAGCCCTTCAGCCCGCGCGAACTGCTGGCCCGGGTAAAAGCGGTGCTGCGCCGGTTTGAGCGCCCCCTGCATCCCGCGAAAATCGCGGCCGGCGAAATCGAAATCGATTCAGGCGCCATGACGGTGAGTGTTCGCGGCGCGCCCCTGGTCACCACCGCAACCGAATTCCGCCTGCTGGAATACATGGCGCGGCACTCAGGGCAGGTGTTTACCCGCGATCAACTGCTTGACGCCGTGTGGCGCGACCGCCAGTACGTTACCGAGCGTTCGGTTGATGTTTATATTCGCAAGCTGCGTGAAAAAGTTGAGCAGGAGCCCGATTCGCCGCGCTATCTGCGCACGGTGCGCGGGGCGGGCTATCGCTTTGAGGTCCCTAAGTGAGGACGCGGATTTTCGTCAAGCTGGTCGTAGCGGCGGCGCTGATCATCGCGCTGGCCACCCTGACGCTCGATTTTGCCGTGCGCCGCTCGTGGGAAGGCTCGCTCCGCCGGCAGATCACGCTGTCGCTCACCCAAAAAGTCCGGATGTTCGCGCATCACGTGGCCAGCGCCAACAAGCCTGACCTGGCGCGCGACGTTGCCGCCGAGGCGCAGGCGGCCGACGCTCGCGCCACTGTCATCGACCGCTCGGGCAAGGTGCTGGCGGATTCGGAAGCACAGCCGGCCGAAATGGAAAACCACGCAACCCGCCCGGAATTCGCCGCCGCTCTGCAAGGCCGCACCGGGAGCGATGTTCGCCGCAGCCACACGCTGGGCGTTGAATTCCTCTACGTAGCCGCGCCGATTAACGGCGGGGCCGTGCGCCTGGCCTATCCGCTGGCCGAAATTCAGCAGACGATCAGCCAGGTCCGCCGCACGCTGGTGTTGGGTTCGGCGCTCGCGCTGCTGCTGGCGGTTATCCTGGCCAGCATCGCGGCCCAGATGATCGCGGTGCGCCTGCGCAAGATGATGCGCTTTGCCGAGAAGCTCGCGCGCGGTGAACTGGCCACGCGAATCTCAGACCCCAGCTCCGATGAAATCGGCCAACTCGCCGCGGCGCTCGACCAGACTGCGCGCCGGCTTGAGCAGATGTTTGCCGCCGCCGAAAACAGCCGCAGTCAACTGGAAACCTTGTTGAACAGCATCGAAGACGCCGTCATCGCCGTCTCCCGCAACAGCAAAGTGCTGTGGGTAAATCGCGCTCTCGGCAAGCTGCTTCCTGACCTCCGGCTGCGCGATTCGCTGGTTGAAATGATCCGCGATCCCGAAGTGCTGCGCTCGGTTGAAATTGCCCGCACCATGCGCCATTCGGTCAGCGGCCGCGCCGGCGCAGTGGCGGCAGGGAAGATCTTCCAGTGCACCGCGGCGCCGTTGCCGGAAGGCGGAGTCGTTCTGGTGCTCCATGATCTGACGGACATTGAGCGCGTGGAGCGCACGCGGCGCGACTTCATTGCCAACGTTTCGCATGAGCTGCGCACCCCGCTGACCTCCATCGAGGGCTATACCGAGACGCTGCTGGAATCGAGCTCTGCCGGCGACGCCCAGACCCGCGAATTCCTCGAGACCATCCGCCGCAACGCGAGCCGGATGTCGCGCCTGACTGAAGACCTGCTCAAGCTGGCGCGTGTGGAGTCCGGCGAGTGGCGGCTCGAACTTCAGCCGGTTCCCGCGGCTGACCTGTTGGAGCAGGCGCTGGCCAACTTCAGGAGCATTGCGCCCGGTCACGAATTGCGCATCGAGCAAAGCACCGAGGCTTACGTTCTGGCTGACCCTGACGCCATTCATCAGGTCTTCGCCAACCTCATCGAGAACGCCGCCAAGTATTCGCCGCCCGGCACGCCTGTTTTGCTCGGCGTGCGCCGCGCCGGAGATGTCCTGGAGTTCTACGTCAAAGATGACGGCCCCGGCATCGCGGCAGAGCACGTTCCGCGCCTGTTTGAGCGCTTCTACCGTGTCGATAAGGCGCGCTCACGCGAAGCCGGAGGTACCGGCCTCGGCCTCGCGATCGTGAAGCACATCGTGATGAACCATGGCGGGCAGGTCAGGGTCGAGACCGCTGTTGGCCAAGGTTCAACCTTCTTCTTCTCTCTCCCGCAGGTTACGGCCCGCGAACTCGCTGCCCAGTCCGTATAACTTCACTGCAATTTCTTGTGTTCTTCACATTCATTTAACAGGCTGTGCCGCATACTCAAACCAGCATCGAGGTGTTTGATGGAATGCTACCGGTCGGACGAAAATGAACGGCGCCGAAGGATCGTTCAGCTCGCGCTTGAGGCTTATGTGCTGGCCCGCTCGGCCGTGGTCGGCGCGGCCGAAGTCCTGATCCGCGATGGCGAATCCGCCTGCGCCGCCGTGCAGGCCGTCGAGCAGAGGCTCGACGACCTTGACCGCAGCATGGACGAGCACGTGGCCGACGCCATCAGCAATGTAGGCCCACAGGAAGCCCGAGATCTGCTTGCCTGCGTCAAAGCCATGGTCGATTTGGAGCGCATCGGCGACCTGGCGCAAAGCTTCGCCAGCCGCGCCCGCACGGTCCGCGAGCGCATCGCTACGGAAGACATCAACCTTCTGCTCAAAATGTGTGTCGCCCTCGACGTCATGCTGCGCGATGGCGCCGAAGCCTTCGCTACGCGCAACCTGCACATGGCGCTTGCCATCATTCGCGCCGATGCCGAGCTCGACCGCCTCAGGAACCTGGTTGTGTTCCGCCACACTGAGCAGTTCGAGCGCGACGCCCAGGAGAGCTTCCACGTGCTCGCGCTGGCGCAGACGCTGGAGCGCGCCGGCGACCACGCCAAGAACGTCGCCGAAGAAGTTTGCCACATGGTGAGCGGCCAAACCGTGCGCCACCTGGTCGGCCAGAAAGGCGCGTCGCTCGAGCAGATGTACCTGGAGCACCTGTTCGAGCGGCATGCAATTCGCACAGGCAGCTAGGCGATTTTCATCTGATTTTCACAGCGCCTTAACGCCGCGTTAATCGGCCTTCACTAAAAACAGACCTGAAGAATCAGGAGGGCCGTGAATGTCTCGAATCATCAAGCTGCTCATCTGTCTGGCGACGCTGGCCGCGTCCGCAGCCGCAGCCACCAATTTGAACGGTGCCGGCGCCACGTTTCCCAATCCCATCTACCAGAAATGGTTCAGCGAGTACCACCACGCCCATCCTGACGTGCAGATCAACTACCAGTCGCTCGGCAGCGGCGCCGGCATTCGGCAGCTCACCGAAGGCACGGTCGATTTCGGCGCCAGCGACATGCCCATGAAGGACGAGCAGCTCGCCGAAGTTAAAGCCAAGCGCGGCTTTGATACCTTCAACATTCCTACCGTCCTCGGCGCCGTGGTTCCTGCCTATAATGTTCCTGGCATTAGCACTGACCTGAAGTTCACCGGCCCGTTGCTCGCCGATATCTACCTCGGCAAAATCAAGAAGTGGGACGACCCGGCCATTGCCAAGGTCAATCCCGGGGTCAAGCTGCCTTCGGTTGATATCGTTGTCGTTCATCGCTCCGACGCCAGCGGCACCAGCTTCATCTTTGCCGATTACCTTTCCAAGGTGAGCCCTGAGTGGAAGGACAAAGTCGGCGCCAACACCGCGTTGAGCTGGCCCACCGGCATGGGGCAAAAAGGCAATGAAGGCGTTTCCGGCATGATTCGCCAGATTGACGGCGCAATCGGCTACATTGAGCTGATTTACGCGCTGCAGAATAAAATCGCCTTCGGCGCGGTCCAGAATGCCGACGGCAAGTTCGTCAAAGGCTCGCTCGATTCCGTTACCGCCGCGGCCGCTTCGCTCAAGGACATGCCGCCCGATTTCCGCGTTTCAATTACAAACGCGGGCGGCGCCAACTCCTACCCGATCTCCAGCTTCACCTACCTCCTGATTCCGGCCCGGTGGAGCGACGCCGGCAAGCGCGCCGCCATGGTCGATTTCATGACCTGGGTATTGCGCAGCGGAGAAGGCATGGCCAAAGATCTGGACTACGCCCCGCTGCCCAAATCGGTCGCTGACAAAGTTCGCGACCGGATCAAGCAGGTTCAGTAAAAATCTTCGTTACACTGCACCCGCTGTTAAAGGAGAAGCAATGCGCAAGTGCATCACTGTCGTGACCCTCATGATGTCGGCCGCCGTGTGGGCGCAGACCACCCCGCCCGCCGACGCGAACTCCGGCAGCGCCCAAAGCGACACGGTTGACCAACTGCGCCAGATGCTCAAGGCGCAGCAGGCTGAAATTGAAAAGCTGCGCCAGGCGGTTGACCAACTGCAGGCGCAAAAGCCGGAGCAGCCGCACGCGCCGTCATTGGGCACGGTGGCCAGCACCCGGCCTATTCTGCCGGCCGGTCCGGTTGCAACCGAACCTACCCGCAACCTTGCTGCTGCCGGCATCCAGAAGGAAGCCGAGCCGCAGGATATGCCGGAATCGCCGCTGCAGTTTCACATCGGCAGCGCCTCCATTATTCCCATCGGCTTCATGGATTTCACCAGCGAGTTTCGCACCAAGGACAATGGCAGCGGCATCGGCACCAACTTCGGTTCCATTCCGTACGGCACCTCTTCGTTCCAGAGCAACCTGAGTGAGTTCCGCTTCAGCATGCAGAACTCGCGCATCGGCTTCCGGGTTGACGCCAACGTAAAAGGGGCGCACGTCATCGGCTACATGGAATCTGACTTCCTGGGCAACAATCCCGGCAACGTCGCGGTCAGCAGCAACAGCAACACCCTGCGCTCGCGGCTCTACTGGGTTGACGCCCGCAAGGGCCACTGGGAAATGCTGGCAGGGCAAACCTGGAGCCTGATCACCCCCGGCCGCGCCGGCATTTCGCCGCTCCCCGGCAATCTGTTCTACACCAACGATATCGACGTGAATTACCAGGCGGGCCTGTATTGGGGCCGCATTCCTGAACTGCGGTTCGTCTACCACTCCAGCAGCGATAAATCCGCGCTGGCCATCGCTCTCGATAGCCCCGAGCAGTACGTCGGCGGCTCGGCCGGAGGCAGCAGCCCCACGTTTCCCGCGGCGCTCACCGCTACCTTTCCCGGCGGCGAGCTGAACAATGGCGCTACCACGCTCGGCGTGCCTAATCGTGCGCCCGACATTATTGCCAAGTTCGCGCTCGATCCTTCGCGGCGTTTTCACTTTGAAGTGGGCGGCATCGCGCGCTTCTTCCAAACTTACAATCCCGTTACCGCTGCCGATTTCTCCACCACCGGCGGAGGCGGTTTTGCCGATGTGAACGTTGAGCCTGTCAAGGGCATGCGCCTGCTGGCTGCGGGTTACTGGAACGACGGCGGCGGTCGCTACATCTTCGGCCAGGCGCCTGACCTGATTGCGCGCGTCGATGGCTCGCCTTCGCTCGTCCACTCGGGCTCAACCGTTGCCGGGCTTGAAGTGACCCACCACAACACGCTGTTTTATGCCTACTACGGCGGCATCTACATCGGCCGCAACTTTGTTCTCGACACCAACGGCAAACCGGTTGGCTATGGCTACGCGGGATCCGCTACCTCGCAGAACCGCAGCATTCAGGAAGCCAGCTTCGGCGTTAATCAGGCCTTCTGGAAGAATGACCGCTACGGCGCGCTGACCCTGATGACCCAGTACTCCTATCTGCAACGGAATCCCTGGGCGATTGCCGCAGGTCAGCCCTCAAACGCCAACCTCAGCATGCTGTTCCTCAACCTGCGCTACTCGCTGCCGGGAGCAGCGCCGGCCATGAAATGAGTTTTCCGCAGTCGGCGGCTTGCAGGCCAAGACAAGCCGCCCATTTGCCTCGCCCGGATGA
>JAJPJZ010000306.1 GCA_021323935.1 Terriglobia bacterium
ATCGATTTTGCGGCGTTCGCACGGGCCTGCGGTGGGACAGGCATCTTCATTGACGATCCCAAGCGCTGCGGCGACGCCGTCGAAGAATGGCTGAATACTCCCGGCCCGGCCATCCTTGAAGCGCAAGTCGATCCGCTCACCGCGCCGATGCCGGGCAAAGTGAAAGCCAGCCAGGCGCTGCACTTCGCCGAATCGCTGGTGCGCGGCGAGCCTGACGCAATCAAGATTGCGCAGGAGGCGTTCAAAGATAAAGCCCGCGAGCTGGTCTAACCTCGAGGCGGTTATCTTCGACTGCAGCGGGCCGCCGCCTCGCCAGCCGATGGCTGCCGGTTCGGGGCGCGCATCGCGCATCGCGCAGCATGAATGCCGCAAAGAATAAGGACGCAGAGTAACTCTCTGCGTCCTTGCTGTTTCCTATTGCGACTGCTTGCCGTTCTTTAGGGCACGTCGAACTGCACCGGGGTCGACGAAACGCCGGCGCCCGTCACCGTCAGCTTGTACTTACCCGAAGGAATGCCCGCCGGCAGCGTGAACTTCACCGTCTGCGGCGTGCTTCCCCCGCCCACGGCGACTGAGCTCCAATTGCTGGTGCGAGCGTAATAAACCCGGCAATTGTGCGCATTGGGATCGCAGATGGCATCGTGCGGCATGGCAGTTTGCAGGCGAACGATCGGGTAGTTCTCGTTCATCTGCGCGTCATCGCCATAAGCCGCGCCCGCCGATTGCCCGTTGAGCTGCGTGCCGGCGAGGGTGTAAGACCCATCACCGTTCGCCGTCACCGAGCTGATGACCGGGCGAGCCGAGTCGGGCGGCGCACCGTCCGGGGTGTAAACCCACGGCTGGTTAGAAGAATCGTTGAACAACAACTGGCCGGTAGGCAGCACCAGCATGCGGGTAATGAACGCCGGAATGTACGGCAGGTTGGGATCCGGCGCGTTCATCGGGGTCATCGTGCCGGTGTTGGGGTCGAAATCGAACAACACCATCGGCGAGCTGAACACGCCGCCGTAGGTGATGTTCGCAGTGCCCGAGGCGGTCGCATTGAAAGTGAGCGTGACCTGGTTGGCGCTGTCCACGCTCGCGATCTGCGAGCCGCGGGCAATGCCCGTGCCTGAAACGCCCCAGTAGGCCTGCAGTCCCGCGGTCGAGGGAATGCCGGTCACCACCGGCGATCCGGCCGTAGTCGTGCCCGCCAGCACCACCGGGTTCGGTCCTGCATCCGTGCCGATGATCAAATGGCCGTTGGGCAAAGCTGCTGCCGGAGCATCATCAGCGCCGTAGTTGGCCGTGAGGGTGCCGAAGGCATTGCTGAGCGGCGCAATCATATCCGGCCCCGGCGCCCAGGTATTGCTGGAAGGTGTGTACAGTGCCGTGTGCTGGTTCGCGCCGACCACCATGATGCGTCCGTCGAGCAGGCGAAGCGGCGGCCCAAGTTCAAAGCCCAGCGCCGCGCTGGTCAGCACCGGCAGGGTTCCGCGCGCCACGCCGTTTGCCGGGCTGATGTCGGTCCACGCGTTGGCAACCGGATCATAAAGTTCGGCATAGCCGTTGTTCTTCGAAACCGACGCAAACAGGTCGTAGTTCAGGACCCGCCCGTCATCCAGCACCACCCATCCTTCCTCGTCGCTGCGGTCGCTGTTGACCTTGGTCGCTGCCGGCCGATATGTGTTCGTTGCCAACGAGTAAATGTAAGGTGTGGGGGTGAAGATGCTGCCCACCAGGATGTTGCCGCCGGGCAAGAGCGCCGAAGGCTCATCACCCACGCAGGTTGACGTACGCCCGCGGAAGCGCACCGTGCTGGGGCCTGATGCAGTGGCGTTGTTGCTGATCGTGACCTGCTTCGCTGAATCCACCGAGACAACCTGAGTGCCGGCTGGTATTCCGCCACCCGTTACGCTCCAGCCCGGCTGAATGCGGTCGGTGGAGTAAATGCCGGTCACCACCGGCGAGCCCGCGCTCAAGACCACGTCAGACGTCACGTTGACCGTGCGCGGCCCCGGCTGGCAGATCGGGTAATTCGCAGTCCAGGTCCACGTGTTGGTTGCAGGATTGTAAATTTCGCCGCTGCCCGCAATGTTCGAGTCGTAATACGGGCCGGTGTATTCGCCGCCCGTCACCCACACGCGGCCGTCTTGCAGCACCTGCGAAGCGAAATAAAGGCGCGGAATATTCATGGGCCCGACCGTGCTCCACGTGCCGTTCACGTAGCTGCCGTAAGCGTCGGGACTCAGCTTGACCCAGGTTTGGTTGTCGTTGGCTGAAAGCATCATGACTGAGCCATCGGGCATCAGCAGCATGACGTCAAGGTAAGGAGTTGGCGCAGGCGTAGTGAGCAGTTGCCACTTATCTGAGGCCGACGCCGCGCCCGCCAGAGAAACCAGCAGGAGCGCCATCAGGCACACGCTATTGACGATTCGCCGCCGGCTGGGCAGCGGATGATTTGTTGGTTCGGCTTTTTGCACTCGCATCTCCAACCACTTGGTTTAGTGGTTCATGCCTTCTAGGCCGAGCAGGTGTGCAAAGTCAACGTAAATCGCATTATTGTTGTGAAAAATCGCCGTCGGCCCAAGTGGCAAAAAACGTCAACCGCCGGCCCTGCCCCTCGCCGCCGGTCGCTGCCGCACGCGAAACCGCCGCGGTTGGCTGCACGGCCCGTAAGCTCGTCCCCGAAATTTGTAAATTGCTGAAAATCACATCAGCCTGCTGGCCGTATCTGCAAAACGCGAAGGGCTATCGTTTCACAAGGGCCGGCTTCAACCGCGTCCACCGCCGCCAGATCGCAACACACCACGCCTCAATGGCCGGTTTCTTCGCCGGAACGTGGTTATTTCGCTCCCCGGCCACGCCATAGATTCTGTTACAGTCCGAGCGAGCGTAGCCGCCAGGTTCGATGAATCGACGCGAAGCAATCCGCTCTTTTCTGGGTTTCAGTGGCGCGCTGGCCGCCGCCTGCAACGCCGCTACGTCCCCAGCCATTGCGGCGATTTCGCAAACGTCGGCCCAGAGCTCCGATAACCTGGCCGGGAGGAAAGCCGTGACTACCATAACCTGCTTCATCCGCTACCAGATTGATCCATTCCAGAAGGACGCATTCAAGCAATATGCCGAAACCTGGGGACGCATCATTCCGCGTTGCGGCGGCCACCTGGTGGGCTATTTCCTTCCCGACGAAGGCACCAACGATGTGGCCTTTGGGCTGATTGCGTTCGACAGCCTCGCGTCATACGAACGCTATCGCGCGCGCCTGCGCACCGACCCTGAGGCGCGCGAGAATTTTGCCTTCGCGCAAACCAGGCGCCTGGTGCTGCGCGAGGAGCGAACGTTCCTTCAAACCGTTGAAGGGACTTTCAACTTGCCTCCGCGCCCATAAAGCCTCACGATTGTCAGCGCTTTTTGGATCGGTAAACGTGATCTCAACCGCAACCCAAGCTGAAAAGGCCACCGCATTTGGCGCCCTGCATCATCGCGAGCGCGCCTTCATCATCCCGAATCCCTGGGACGCCGGCACTGCGCGCCTGCTCGCCCACCTGGGCTTTGAAGCGCTTGCCACCACCAGCATGGGCTACGCGTTTTCTGCCGGCCAGTGCGATGGCGCAGTTGGCCGCGACCGCATGATGGAGCACATCAGCGAAATTGCCGCTGCAACCGCCTTGCCGGTCAGCGCCGACCTTGAAAACGGCTTCGGCGATGCTCCCGAAGCAGTCGCCGAAACCATCAGGCGCGCTGCCGCCGCGGGCGCAGTCGGCGGCTCAATTGAAGACGCTAGCGGCCGCGCCGGGCAGCCGATCTATGAACTCGGCTTCGCCGCCGAACGCATCCGCGCAGCGGTTGAAGCTGCCCGCAGCCTTGCGTTTCCCTTCACGCTCACGGCGCGCGCCGAAAATTACCTCCACGGCCGCCCCGACCTCAGCGACACCATCAGGCGCCTGCAGGCCTTCGAGCAGGCGGGTGCTGACGTGCTGTACGCGCCCGGCCTCAAGAGTAAAGAAGAGATTGCCGCCGTCGTCAGCTCGGTCAAGCGCCCGGTGAACGTTGTGATGGGCCTGCAGGGAGTTCGCTTGAGCCTGGCTGAACTTTCATCGCTCGGCGTTCAACGCGTCAGCGTCGGCAGCGCCTTGTGCCGCACCGCGCTCGGCGCCTTCCTGCGCGCCGCCCGCGAAATGCGCGAGCATGGAACTTTCAATTTCTCAACCGAGGCGGCCGGCGCCGCCGAAATCAGCGCAATGTTTCGGAGCTGACCGAGCGCCACGCCGCCGCGCGGCAGCCGGCATTTACTCGCTCATGATCTTGTCGGCCCACTCCACCAGCGCCACAAATACTTCCGGATTGCCGAACTTTGCTCCCCATTGGTTCAAGTCGCTTTCCGTCACCCACGGGCGCGGGAGCACGCGCCTCAGGGAAACACATTGATGCGCCGGTCTTCAGCTTCGCCAGCGTCTCAACCAGAAGTGGCCAGCCCACCGGCACCATGGCATTTGCAGTTCTTTGCGCAGCACTGCGGTGGCTTCGCCGGTCAGGAAGATTTGCACATCATGCCCCGCGCCCGCCAGCACCACCGCATGAATAAACGGAAACGACCCGCGCGTGGGATCATCCGCTTCCCACGAGCTGCGCATCAGGAGGTTGAGCTTCTTTTTCGGCGCGTGCGCGCCCGCGTCCGCCACCGACGCCACCACAGCCCCGGCGAGCGCCGAGAGTTTTCCAAAGAGTTGCCGTCGAACCACGTTCCCTGCTCTTAATCAGGCATGGCTCGCGGCATTGCGCCGCGATCATTGCCGCGGTGCAGCGCCGCCCTGGTTGGGAATCGGCATGTTGCGGAAGATCTTCCAACTGCCGTCCGCCTGCTTCTGCCACGCCGTCAGGTAGCGGCCGCCGGTTTTCGTGCCGTTGGCCAGCACCGCCTCTGAGCGCCCCCACTCATAAACAAAATCGCCCTGCTGCACCGCTCCCGCGCTGGCGACGTTGGCCGAGCGTGCCCGCCCCGCGCTTGCCAGCCGCTGCCTGAAGTAGTTCTCAATCGCCGCTCTGCCGCGAATGCAATCGCCCTTTACGCTGCAATCCACCGCGTCGTCGGCGTAAGCACCGGCGATCGCCGCCGCATCTCCGCTTTTCATCCCCTCGACCCAAGCCTGGTTGCCGGCATCAATGGCCTTCCTGGCCGCGGCATCAATGCGGTCCTGGGCGGCCGCGCCAGGCCCAAGCGCCAAAATCAGAACCACACTTCCTGCAAAATATCGATTCATAACCTCTCCGCCGGCTTACCTCATACCCGCCTGCAGCCAGGCCTTCCGCGCGCGAATGCAGAGCCGAAAAATGCCAGCCCGTTCACTTCCTGCGTTTCGTCGCCCTGGCTCGGCCCCCGCTCGCGTTCTTCTTCGAGCCCTGATTGTAAGCAATGGCCGCGAGCACCAGCCTTTCTAATCCACGCTGGTTGATCTTGTCGCCCTCAAAATGATCGATGGCGCGCCACTTGTTGCCGCCCAGGCCGGCGTTGAACAGCTTCTCAGGATCGGGCAGCATGGCCCCGTTTGAAAACGTGACCTTCACCTTGTCTTTGTGCGCGTTGGCCACCGCAATCATGCCGTCGCGCGACCACGCCGGGCTTCCCATCCACTTCCATTCCTCAACGATCTCCGGGTCAGCGCCCCGGATGGTCTGGCGAATTCCCTCCAGCGTCTTGCCGCGCCAGTCTGTGAGCTTTGCGATCAGTTGGTCAATCCGTTCGGATGGATTCATGGCAGCTCTGACCTCATTGCCGCGACGCGTTCTTGCAGTCAAGCCGGCGCGCGGCGGCGCACCATAACGCCAGCCTCACATCGCCCATGCCGCGATCATCTTCCGGCCGCAGGCGGCGCGGCGGGTGTCTCAAGGCCGAATTGCCTGGCGTATTCAACGATGAGCCGCTGCCAGGCCGACTTCATGCCGGCGGAAGCAGCGGCGCGATCAACCGGGTTTCCGCCCAGCAGGCGGCCCAGGACATCGAACGCAACGTGCCAGCCCGCCGCGCCCCAGGCCACGAACCGCCGATCGATCTTGTGCCATAGCGTCAGGCGCGTGCCGCCTTCGGAGGCTTCCAGCTCCCAGCGCATGTCGCCGCACTCCAGCAGGGTGTCAGGCTCGGCACGCGTCACCCTGGTGCGCACCGCGGTCGGATTCCCTGTCCATGTAAGGCTCACCGCGCCTTCCTCGCCCAGGCTCGAATCGGCCGTGAACGGCGCCCACTCGCGCAACTGCGCCGGGTCGGTGAGCGCCTCCCACACTTTTTCAGGAGGGTGGCGCAGTTGGCGCACCAGGATCAGCGTCCACCTGTCTCCCTCTTTCCTTACCTGTGCCCCGGTTGCCGGACTTGGCGCGTACTGCTCGCAAGCCTCCATCTTCGTCTCCCCTAGCGTGAGTAGCGCGCCAGTTGCGTGAGCTGGATCAGGTTGCCGCACGTGTCGTTGAGCATGGCGATGGTCGAGCCGGTCACATCCTTCGGCGGCATGGTGAATTCCGCGCCGCGCCCCTTGATTCGCTCGTAATCGCCCCTCACGTCATCGGTGAAAAACATCGCTGCAGGCTGCTTCTGCCGGAAGATCGCCTGCTGGTAGGCTTTCGCGTCGGGATTGCTGTTGAGCGCAAGCTGCAGTTCCGTGCCGTTCGGCTCCTCCGGCGACGCGACCGTAAGCCAGCGATACGGCCCCTGGCTGAAATCCGTCTTCTTGGTAAAGCCCAGCACCTCGGTATAGAAACGCAGCGCCTTGTCCTGGTCGTCCACGTACACGCTGGTCACTTTGATCTTCATATCATCTCTCCTTCTTATTTTTTATGGGCGGCTTCGCCCCCCGGTTTTCCTGGTTGATGTTTTCTTTTTGTCCGGCGCTCGCCGGTCCATGCGGTCACGGTCCATGCGGTTAAGGTGGCGTTCCAGGGCATCGATGTGCGCCGACCAGAAGCGGCGGAATTGCGCCAGCCACGCATCCACCTCCTGCAACGGTCCGGGTTGCAGCCGGTACAGGCGGCGTTGCGCATCCACCGTCGAGCTCACAATGCCGGCGTCACGCAATACGCGCAGGTGCTTTGACACCGTGGGTTGCGGCATGCGGAGCCGGCGTTCGATGTCACCGACAGATTGCTCGGCCCCCGCCAGCAGGCTCAGGATGGCGCGGCGGTTCGGCTCGGCAATGATCTCGAAGACGGATTCCATGTGACGTATATAACAATATACGTATATGCGTGTCAAGGAATATATTTCGCGTTCACGCCGCGGCGAAGGCAGCCTTCACTCAGGCCCGCTTGCTGCGCTTAGCGGCCTTCCGCCAGCCGGCTGGCCAGGCGCGCCGGCAGCTTCGCATCCAGGATTCGCTGCTGCGCGCCTTTCAGGTTGTAAGGGGCGCGCACAAACGTGATTTGCGGCTCCGACGTATCGAGCAGCAGGAAGGCAGCTCGCCAGTCGCCGTCGCGTGGCTGCCCCACCGATCCGGGGTTGATCAGGTAGCGCGTGCCCGGCTCGAGCGTCATGGAAATTTCCTGCCGTTCGCGGTCGCTTCCATAACTCGGCCGGAACGATTGCCCGCCGGTGCGCTGGTTCAGTGAAAATCCGCCCTGGATGTGGCTATGGCCAAACAGCGTGAGTCGCACGCGGCTGCGCATCAGCACGTCCAGCGCCTCCGCTACGCTGATGATGTATTCGTCCTCATCGAGCGGCGATCCATGCACCAGCAGCGGAAGCGCCGCTTCGCCTGGCTCGCGAGCTTGCCCGGCCTGGGCCGCACCCTCGGGCAAAGCAGCAGCTTCCGGCAAAGCAGCTTCCGGGCCCATGCGCAAGGGGCCGGCGGGAAGGCCGCGCAGCCATTCCATGTTTTCAGGCGATAAGTTTTTCTGCGTCCAGAGCGCCGCAGCGGCTGCCACCGGATTAAAGTCGTGCAGGTCAGTCTGGCCGGTGCATGCCCGGTCGTGGTTGCCGCGCACCACGTAGGCGCTCATGCTGCGCGATTTTTCGCTTACTGCATTCGGGCTGGCGCCGTAGCCCACCACGTCGCCCAGGTTCACCACCAGGTCATGCTCAGGCGCCGCAGCCACGCACGCCTCCATGGCCTCAAGGTTGGCGTGAATATCGCTCAGGACCAGTACGCGCACGAGTCCCTGAAGATAACACGCCGCCGCCGCCCACTTTTCAATCTGGCATCCGCCGAATCCCAGCGGCGCCCGTCGGTCGAGCGCGACATCCCGGTGCAGTTCGGGTTCTTGCCTCAGGCGATTGCCCGGCTGCGCCGTTCGCGCCCGCGGTTTGCTGGCGGGTGCAGCAGTGCTGCCGTTATAATGAGCGTTCCCAGAATCTTAATTCGAGGCCTCATTTATTTTTAGTTTTGTCCGGGCGGTATGCGGCGGTACCGAAGCGCGCTCACATTCGTCGCATTCACTCCGCCAAGCCATAGTGCGGCTGGCGCCCAGCATCGGGCCGGAAGATCGCGTGCAGTCGCCGCATAGATTGGGCCAGTCCACACCCCGCATGCCGAACATTCTGAAGCCAGCCTGCGTTTTCACCGTCCTCCTGGCGCTTCTGGCGGTCATTCCTACCTCCGCGCGGGCGGCCATTCCCCCGGCCACCGCCCCGCATTCGCAGGCAAAGTCGGCCAATGAAGCCGTCGTGCGTGAAATTGTCCCGCACGGCAATCGCCGCATCCCGTCTGAAACCATCAAGGCGCGCATGAGCACCCGCGCCGGCGATATCCTCGATGCCCAGGCCATTGAGCGCGACTTCCACTCCCTGTGGAACACCGGCTACTTCGACGACCTGCGCATCGAGCGCGAAGACACCCCCAACGGCGTCATCCTGCACGTCTATGTGAAAGAAAAGCCGACCATCGGCGATATCAAGTACATCGGCCTCAGCTCGGTCACGCAATCTGACGTGCTCGATGAATTCAAGAAGCGCAAGGTCAACGTCACTCAGGAATCCCAATACGACCCCACAAAAGTGATGCATGCGCGGGCAGTGTTGAAAGAGATGCTGGCGAGCCATGGCCACCAGTTCGCCGAGGTGCGGCCCGAGGTCCGGCAACTCACGGCCAACCGCGTGGCGGTGACGTTTATCGTGAAGGAAGGGCCGAAGGTCAAGGTCGGCAAGATCACGTTCGAAGGCAACAAGGTGGTCAGCAGCCGCGAGTTGCGCAACGCCATGAAAGGGCTGAAGCCGATCGGCGTGCCGCACTCTATTTTCCTTGAGAACCTGTTTGCCCGCACCTACGACGCGAACCGGCTGAGCGACGACACCGAGCTGGTGCGCGAGGCGCTGCAGAACCGCGGATTCTACAAAGCCACGGTGGAGTACCCGGCCACGCAAATCCACGACACCGGCCACCAGGGCTTCCACATATGGCTCATCCAGCACGGCAAGGGCAAAGCCGTTGACATTCATTTCACCATTGAAGAAGGCGAGCGCTACCGGGTCACCGGCATCGACTTCAGCGGCAACAAGGCAATCCAGAACACGGCCGCGCTGCGCGCGCAGTTTGCCATCAAGGATGGCGACCTGTTCAGCGTAGAAAAGCTGCGCAACGGCCTGAAGAACATCAAGGATTCGTACAACGCGGCCGGCTACATCAACGCAGTGCCGGTGCCGCGAATCGACGCCGATGACGACAAGCACACGGTGCATATCACGATCGATATCGATGAAGGCAAGCAATTTTCCATCCGGCGGATTGAATTTTCAGGAAACACGACCACGCGCGACAAGGTGATCCGGCGCGAGCTGGCGCTCGACGAAGGCAGCGTTTACAACCAGAAGCTGTGGGAATTCAGCGTGCTGCGCCTGAACCAGCTCGGCTACTTTGAAAAGCTCGATCCTGACAAGGACACCACGGTCACGAAAGACGAGGCCAAGGGCAGCGTTGACCTTCAGTTAAAGGTGCGCGAGAAGCAGAAGAACCAGATCGGATTAAGCGGCGGAGTGAGCGGCCTCGAAGGGTCATTTATCGGGCTGAATTATTCCACCAACAACCTGCTGGGCAAGGGCGAGACGCTTTCGCTGGCGGTGAACCTCGGCAACATCAGCCGCAGCGCGAGTTTTGGTTTCACCGAGCCTTACCTGTTTGACCGCGCCATCCAGACCGGGTTCACGGTGTATGGCAGCAAGTTCAACTACAACCAGGCCCAGCAGCTCAACATTCTTTACGGGCAAAAGCTGAATATCCCGGCGGCCGACCAGGCCCTGCTGACCAACTACAGCACGTCAAGCCTGGGCTTCAGCACCTTTGCCAGCTACCAGTTGCGGCGCTCGCTGAAGCGCGTCGGGCTGACGTATGCCTTCGATATCACCAGCATTACGCCGTTCAGCACGGTTTCGCAGTTCACGTTCGAACAGTTGAGCTTCCGCAATATCAACGGGCCGAACGCGCTGAGCGGCATCACGACCAGCCACGTGTCGCCGAATTTTTCCATGAGCAACGTGAACGGCACGTTCGACCCGAACACCGGGCACGCCATCCTGGTGCAGACGGATGTGGCTGGGCTCGGCGGCAACACGCGTTATGTTGAGCCGGTCGTGGATTGGAAGCAGTTTATCCCGATGAAAGGTCTGCGCCCGCGGCGAAAAGCCGAAGGGCGCGGCGGCCGAACCACGTTTGCCTACCACGTTTCCGGGGCATTCATCACCGGCTATGCCGGCCGCGGTCCGGCTCCGTTCCAGCGCTTCCTGATGGGCGGCGAAGGCGACCTGCGCGGCTTTGATCTGCGCACCGTGTCGCCGGTGGTGTTCATTCCGGTGCGCAGCGACGTTCCGCTGGTGAGCCCGGCCGACCCTTGCCTGACGAACATCTCGGCGACGTGCCCGTCGGCGGGCTTCGGAATACCGATTAATCCTTCGAACCCGCGCGCCGGCAACGTGACGGTGCCGGTGCCGACTTACCAGATCCTGCCGTACGTGGGCGGCGACACTCGTGGCGTGGCCAACATCGAGTACCACATCACGCTGCTGCCCAATCACGTGGTACTGAACGCATTTACCGATTTCGGCATGGACGGGATTCTGCGAACCTCGCAGGTACGGGTTGCGGCCGCCACCGTCAGCCAGTTGAACAGCACGACCTTCGGCTGCCCGGTGCTGATTACGGGAGCTGGGTGCAGCGGCGGCGCCACGCAGACGTTCAGCGGCGATGCTTCCATCGCCAGCGCCACCAACTGGAAGCCGCGCATGTCGAACGGGCTGGAGCTGCAGTTGCTGCTGCCCATCATCAATGCGCCGTTCCGCATTTATTACGCGTACAACACCATGCGGCTGAACACGACCATTGCGTCGCCCAACCCGGTGACGCGCGGCATGTTCCCCGCAGGCGGGGCCGGCGACGCCACTTTCCTCAGGACACAAAGCGCGTTCGCGCCCAGCTACCGCATGGAAGAGCCGCAGCACACGTTCAGGTTCACGGTGGCAACGACGTTCTAAGCAATCGGAAAAATTTAAGGCCTGGATTTCTGCTGGCGCCTGAGCCGCAGCAGGTCCCAGCGTCCCTGAAATTTTTCGCAGCCGCCGGTGGATTTGGGATGGTGGGAAAGCTGCAGCCACCAATTCAGGATTCCCAGCCTTTGCGCGGCACTCTTCTGCCAGCCTGACCGACACGGCAGCTTCACAAACGCCGGCGAGCTATTTCCACGGTTTGAGATTTGGCCAGAGCGATTGCAGGTCGGGCTTTAATCCCACGCAGTGAAAAATGGGGTAGTTTTCATCAGGCCGGGCGTATGGGCTGTCGGGCCGGGCAACCAGGCGAAGCGCTTGGCAATGAGCGACGTATTTCTCGGGAGAATCCTCGTCCATCAAAATCAGGCTCTCGCCGGTGTACTGGCGCGGCCCCCAGATCCAATAATTGTTGGCAGTACTGATGGCCTTGGGCAGGCCGTACTTTGCTCCAAATAGATCGACTGCCCCAGCATCGCCGTAATTGGAAGCTCCGATCGCCGTGACTTTCTGCTCCTCCAGCGGTAATGAGTGAACGTAGTCGGCCACGATTTTCACCCGATCTTCCCATCCAACCATGTCGGCAAAAAGCTGCGGAAGCCGGCTTTCCTGTTGGTTCTCGAACTTCTGCTGCTGGATACCGAGTCGCTTGGTATAGGCGATGTAGGCGGGGATTGATAGGAGTGGAATTGCGGTCGGCGCAATCAGCGCCCCCACCAGGAACATCGTGGCGGCATAGACGGGCCGAAACCATCGAACTGCCGCTGGTTTCGTAAGGTGCTCAAATAACACCGCGCCGGGGGCAAACACCACCGGGTAAACCGGTGCGACGTAATAGAACTTGCCCTTCAGCAAGAGCATGCATCCCAGCACGCTGCAAAAACCCCAGAGAATGACCCCATAACGCCGGCCCAGCCGAGAGATCAAGAACCAAACTGCCAGCAGCACCAGCAGCGAGGAGGCAAATCCCAGCATTTGTGCTTGCGCCGCCAGATACGGCAGAGGCGCCAGCATGACGTCACGCCCATTTTCCCTGACGCTTCTTACCAGTTGCACAAAGGGGAAGTTCCAATGCAGTTGCCAAACAAAATTCGGCAATGCGATGACTGTGGCGATGGCAATACCCGCCCAGAACCACGGCCGTGCCAAGCTCCGGCGCAGCTTCGAGAAAACAACCCCGGCAAGAAGCCCCGCGATAAAGAACAGCACGCCGTATTTATTGAGCAGTGTAATGCCGCTCAGAACGCCAATCCATATCCAGTTTTGCTGTTTGCCGGTCTGAACAAGATCAACCAGAAACCATGCAATCAGCGTCCAGAGGAGCGGATCGAAGGCGTTCATCGTAAAAAGGTGCGAAAAAGCCAGGTAGATGGGCGCAACCAGAACGGCAAGTGCAGCCAGAAACATCGCCCACCGGCCTCCACCGAGCTTGCGCGCCAACATCGCGGTGATCACGATAGTGCCGACATTGGCCAACATCGGCAGCAGCCGCAGCGCGTAGAGCGAGACCCCGATTGTGTGCTCGAGCAGCCACGCCATCCACGCGATGAGCGGAGGCTGATCCATGTATCCCCAGGCCGGATGTTCCCCGCACGCGAGGTAGTACATTTCGTCCCGAAAATATCCGTAATTCGGAGCCGCCACGACGTAGATCGCCACGCGAACAAAAGCAACGGCGAAGACGGCTGCCATGCCGGGCGATATTCGATTTGGAAATGATGTGGACTGAGAGACAGCAGCGCCTTCGATTACG
This sequence comes from Terriglobia bacterium, assembly GCA_021323935.1. Taxonomy (GTDB): domain Bacteria; phylum Acidobacteriota; class Terriglobia; order Terriglobales; family Acidobacteriaceae; genus JAFAIN01. Next base: position 13,188 of record JAJPJZ010000306.1, read on the forward strand.
CACCTCCTGGCTGCAAGTCATTTTGACCGATCGTTGCCGGACGCAGCAACAACTTTGGGCAGCGTGTGACGTGGCACCACGTGGCCAGTCCGCTGCGCTGCACTCATCTCATGCCCGGCAACATCGATTGAGAACAAGACCCAGACGGTCGGATCCGCCTCTGGAAATCATTGCTGCTGAAGGATTTTGGTCGGGGCGAGAGGATTCGAACCTCCGACCCCCTGGTCCCGAACCAGGTGCTCTACCAGGCTGAGCCACGCCCCGACAGTGCGCGTGCAGTAAGAAAGCCACGCACGAGAATCGCCGCAGACGGCGGCACAAAGCAGAGAAGCGGCACCGCGCAGAAGCGGTGCGCTGCGGCACACTGCTGATGAAATTATAGCAGCCGCTGCAGCGATGCGTTGCGCGTCGGGACGGAGATCAGGAAAAGATCACAGGGAGGATGGAAGGTTCAGGGACGAAGCCGGCAGCATTCCAAGGTGCGAGCTTTGGCGCTTGCGTTCAGCGCATGAGGGCGCTAGGCTGCTGGCATGA
>JAJPJZ010000303.1 GCA_021323935.1 Terriglobia bacterium
AACCAGTACGAGGCCATGGAGTGGGGCGCCTATCCCCATCAGGACAATCTGATGGATATTCTGTGGGAGCGCTCGGCGCTGAAGCATGTGGCCGCGGTCAGCACCCCCACCATGTTCATGCACGGCGAAAACGATCCTGACGTTCCGATCGAAGAGGCCGAGCAGATGTATATCGCGCTGAAAGACGTAGGAGTTGAAACCGTGATGGTGCGCTATCCGCGCGAAGGCCACGGGTTGCGCGAACCCAAACACCAGGTGGACTCCATCAATCGCGCGTTTCAGTGGTACGACCGGCATTTTGAGGGGCCCGTTGCGCGACCGGTGCCGAGCGTTCCATAGACCGCTGGCACAACCGAAGCGATCAACCTTGAAGCTGGCGCTCGACGAGCAGGACCGCCTGGCGCTGAATTTCAGGCTCATCGCCGAAGCCGGCGAGCCAGTGGACTTCCGGCTCGCGACGGAACCAGGTCATCTGGCGCTTGGCGTAATTGCGGTGCGCCTGCTGAACCGCGGCCGCCATTTGGTCGCGCGTGAGCTGGCCGCGAAGGAATTGGACTGCCTGCCGGTAGCCGGTTGAGTTCAGCGGCGCCGCATCGTACCCGTAGCGCTCGCCAATGGTGCGGGCCTCTTCCACCAGGCTTCCCGCAAGCATCTGCAGCGCGCGCCGGTTGATGCGCTCATACAAAGCTGCGCGATCGGGGTTAAGCCCGATGCGCAGGACGCGAAAGCCGCTGAGCGGCGCACGCCCCTGCTCGCTCCATAACATCGAAATTCGCCGCCGCGCCTGCAGGTACACCTCAATCGCGCGAATCATCTTGGGCGCGTCGTTCTGGTGGATAGCGGCGGCAGCGGCGCGATCAAGGCGTGCCAGGACGGCGTGCAGGTGCACGCTGCCTTTGCTGCTTGCGATTTCGCGCAGGCGTTGCCGTAGTTCGTCAGATCGCGGCGGCCCGGCAAACAAGCCTTCAAGCAGCGCCCGCAGGTACAGTCCGGTTCCACCGACAACGATGGGTGTGCGCCCACGCCCGGCGACCTGCGCAATCGCCTGGCGCGCGCGGCGCGCATAATCACCCGCAGTGGAAGCCTGGTCCGGGTCCAGTACGTCAAGCAGATGGTGCGGTGCGCGGGCGCGTTCTTCGCGTGTTGGCTTTGCCGCTCCTACGTCAAAGCCGCGAAACAGCGCCACCGAATCGCAACTGATGATCTCCCCGCCAAAGCGCTGGGCCAGCGTAAGCGATAACGAAGTCTTGCCGCTGGCGGTCGGGCCGAGGATGGCGATCAGGAGCGGTAGAGGGGGGCCTGCGTCGTGCGGAGCGCCCGCCATTCAACAAGAACTGGCCGCGTGGGCCACGTCATTCAGATCGCGACCGAGCGCAGGAGACTTCATCGCAGGGTCCATTTCATCATGCTGCCGAAGCGCACAATGGTGAGCGCCAGGATGAGCAGCGCAACCACCGCCAGCCCAACGACCTGATAGCGCGAGTTCCGCATGCCTTATTGTAGCCTCGCCGCGGCGCTTCCCTGCACCGTCCCCGGCCCGCCTTCAGCGCGCGACTGCCTTGCTGCGGCGCGAAGCAGCGGCAACCACGACCAGATAAATGACAGCAAGCGGCGAAAGGAATATCAGGAGAATCGGAAATAGATTGCTGCCGGCGTGGTACGCGTACGCCGTGTACAGAACCACGGCAAACATGGGCACGAGCGGAACCGCAGCCGCTTTGCGCGGGCCGCCGCGCAGGGTCAAGAGCAGCACAATCTGCACCACAAAATAAATCGGTACTGATGCTATGAAGATCGCCCCAAGCACCATAAGAAACCATCGGTCTTGCATTGAGCGGTCAATCACGGCGCGCGCCTGAATGCGGCGCTCGTAATCGGACTTAAGGTCGCTGACCCATGCAGCCGGAACCCGGGCGGCGTCTGTTTCGGCTATCCAGGTAAAGTGAACCGGCACAACCGACTCAGCCAAAACGTGGCCGCGCGGATCTTCCGCAAGAATGCGCAGTCCATCTATGTTCTGTGGCTGAAACGGCGCCAGCCAATAGAAGGCCTCGCCCTGGCTAGCCTCGTAGAGCGGCGAACCGCCGCTCATATCAGGCGCGACTTTGCCTTCGCTCAACGCGAGCGCGCGTATGCGGATGGGCCGATCGCTGCTGTAGCTGATGCGCAAGCTGAGTTGCTCGCGGTTGCCGAGCGTCGCCGGCGATTGAGGATCCGTGGCCAGGAGTTGCAGCTTTACGTCGGCATGTGCGCCAATTGCGGAACACAGCACCGCTGCCGCGGCCAGCGAAGGAACCAGGCGCCGCGCCCGTATCGTCACTCTTGCTGCCCCGCCCATTCGCGGGAAGCATGGCAGCGGCCGCCGCGCGAAACAATAGCCCGCCGAGCACTCCTGGCCCATTTGACGCCGGGTTATATACTCCGTTACGTCCGGAGGGCTGGATGAATCGAACGCTATGTGCGTTGCTCGCTGTGGTTCCGCTGGCTTGCGGCTGCGTTGCGCAAGCCGATCAGGCGGCCAACCTGAGCTGCGAAGAAAAGATGGTTCCGGTGCGTGACGGCGTGCACCTGCAGACCGTAATCTGCCGGCCAAAGAACGAGACACAGCCGCTGGCCATCATGTTTACCCGCACGCCTTATGGCGTGCCCAAGGCCGAAGACCCGCCGCGGCGCACCGCTCTTGAGGACCATCCCTACATCTGGGTTTTTCAGAACATACGCGGCCGCTTCAAGTCAGAAGGCCAGTTCCTCATGCAGCGCCCGCCGATTCACATGCTCGATCGCAATGCGATTGACGAGACCACCGACGCCTACGACAGCATCGATTGGCTCCTCAAGAACGTGCCCAACAATAACGGCAACGTAGGAATGTGGGGAATTTCATATTCCGGCTGGACCACCGCGATGGCGATACTGGGGCCGCACCCGGCGCTGAAAGCAGTGTCGGAGCAGGCCTCGCCTGCCGACATGTTTTTGGGCGACGATTTTCACCACAACGGGGCCTTCCGCCTGAGTTACGGCTTTGAATATTCGTCTGAGCTTGAAACTTCCAAGGAAGCAAACACGTTTTTCAACTTCGACAGGTACGACAAGTACGACTGGTATCTTTCGCTGGGCGCGTTAAGCAATGCCAACACTCGCTACTTCCACGGCAACATCCCTACCTGGAACGACTTTGTCAATCATCCGAATTACGACGACTTCTGGAAAAAGCAGGTATTTGCCACTTACCTGAAACAGCCGACGGTGCCGAACCTGAACGTGGCCGGATGGTGGGATCAGGAAGATTTTTACGGGCCGCAAAAAATCTATGAGCTGCTGGAGAAGAACGACACGCGGCACATGAATTATTTTGTCGCCGGGCCGTGGAACCATGGCGGGTGGGCGCGGCGAGACTGCACCACGCTCGGACCGTTTAATTTTGGCCGCAACACCTGCGACGAGTTTCGCCGCAACGTGATGGGGCCGTTTTTCGCCTCATACCTTTACGGCAGCGGCGACGCAAAGCAGCCTGAAGCTGTTACGTTCCAGACCGGCTCCAACCAATGGAAGAATTACGATTCGTGGCCGCCCAGGAGTTCTGAGTCTCGCAAGCTGTACTTCCGGGCCGATGGCAAGCTGGCATGGGAGGCGCCGGCAGATTCGGTGGCCGCCTTCGACAGCTACGTTTCTGACCCGCGCAATCCCGTCCCGTACCGGCACCGCCCAATCACCGCCACTTACCCGGGGCCGGAGTGGCCGGTGTGGCTGCTCGAAGACCAGCGCTTCGTTGAGCACCGGCCCGACGTTCTCACCTGGCAAACCGAGCCGCTCAGCGACGACTTGACCATCACGGGCGATATTGTTGCTGACCTGTTTGCATCCACCAGCGGCACCGATAGTGATTGGATCGTCAAGCTGATCGACGTATATCCCGAGGACGCCGAGAAGCAGGAACCGGGCGCCACTCCCGGCAGCGCGGCCACCACCACCGAGCAGAAGTGGAGCCTGAACGGCTATGAGCTGATCATTGCCGACGAAGTTTTTCGCGGCCGTTTCCGCCAGGGTTTTGAAACGCCGCAACCCATCGCCGCCAATCAGCCGCTGGAGTACAGGATTGACCTGCACACCAACGATCATGTGTTCCTGAAGGGGCACCGCATCATGGTGCAGGTGCAGAGCACGTG
>JAJPJZ010000279.1 GCA_021323935.1 Terriglobia bacterium
CTCCAACTGCAGCGCCCGCTCATGCTCGCCCAGCGCCTGCTGCTGGGCCTGCAGCTTCTCCAGCCGCAACTGCTCCACTTCCGTCAGCTGGCAGCAGGCTTTGCCCGCAGCCGCAGCCGCAGCCGGTGCCGGCGCCGCAGCCGGCGCCGATGATGACGCCGGCTTCTCCTGGCCCTCCGCCATCGTGGCCAGCGCCAGCAAAATGATGGCTCCGAGCGCCGCCACGCACAGCAGCGCGATCAGCGTCTCGAACTGCCGCTCCGCCCGCCCGGCTTCAGCTTCTTCACCGGAGGAATCATGATCCATGGCCGCCCGCTCCCTTCGTCTTTAAACTGATAGCGCACAAACCCCAGCGCCACTTGCCCCGCGCCCGCATACTCCCCAAACTCCTCCACCGCGGCCCGCCCGCACTCGGCGCAGTGCCCCACCGCCTGGTACATCTCGCCGCCGCGGAACCTGCCCCACTCCTGCTCGTGCCCGGCGGCGCAGGCAAAGATCGCAACCATGCTCACGGCCTAGCCTTCCACCACCCGCGCCTTCACGCCTTCCACCGCCTGGTAGCGCCCGCCTACATCGCGCAGGAAGCCCATGCGGGTCAGCCGGCCAAACGATTTCGAGATGTTGGGCGGGGCTTCCGGCCAGCCGCGCGCCGCCAGCCCCTCGCGCACTTCCGTGTTGCTCTTGCGCGTGTCAAAAAACCCGTCCGCAAGCAGCACCGCCATGCGCCCGTCGAGCGTCTCGGTGGTCATCGCGAGCGTCTCGCGCTTCACCGTGACTTCAATCTCCGGCGCCACTTTGGTGACTTTCAAAAGCAGCGCCGGCGCCTCCTGCAGCAGCCGCGACTTGATGAGCTGGTAGGTGGCCTCGAAATCGCTGCCCAGCTCGCGCTCGGCGATAGCTGCCGCGTCCCCCGCACCGTTGCGCTCGCGGCGGCTATCTGCTTCGCCAACTCGCCGCGCTGCTGCCTCGCCGCCTGATGTCATTTGGCCAGCAGCGGGCTGGCCCCGCCCTGCCCTCACAAGTGCTTCCAGCCGGCGCCGTAGCGTGTCCACTTGCGCCGTGAGCGTGGTGTTCTCACTTCGCAGGCTGGTGTTTTCATCGCGCAGCAGTTGTGCTTCCGCTTCGTTCACTGTGGGTTCCTCCATGCGTGGTGGTGGCGCCGGTTTAACTTCCCCCATGGCCACGCGCCGGGCTTCGCCTTCCGGCAGCCACGCCGGCTGCACATAAGTTTTCGCAATCGTTTTCCCAAAGCAGGCGTAGAACTCGCCCACGTCAAGCGTGGCCACCGCCTCCGGCTTCGGCTTCTGCAGCCCTGCCGGCATGTTGTCCAGCGCGCGCTTCAGCTCGTTGGCTTCGCGCTGCACGCCAATCAGCCAGACGGCACAAGCGCGCAGCACCAGCTTCTCCACCCCGGCCATGTCCTGCGAATCAACCCAAACGTAGTTGCGCAGGCCCGCGCCCTCGCGCACCAGCGATTGCACCGCGTGGAATACCGGCGTGCGCCGCCCCTGGGGCATAAACTTCCATGCCTCCGGCACAATGCACACCACGCCTTGCTCGTGCTCGTGGATCCACTCCAGGGCCGAAGCAATCACCAGGTACTGCAGCTCCAGCGGATACTGCACCAGGTCCATCACGTTCAGCCCGGCCGCGAGCTCGAGCTTCGCCGACTTGGGCAGCGTGCGGATCAGCGGCACCACTTTGTCCAGGTACTCGCCGAGCAGCATGTACATGTCCTGGTTCATGCCGCCCTTGGCCTTGGCTTCGGCCTTGGCGGCGTTGGCCCGCACTTCATCGAGCGTGCGCGCGCCCCGCGTGGCGCGCAGGATCCAGGCGCGCTCCAGCTTCATGCGCTGCTTCATCACCGCTTCCAGGATCGATTCCACATACTCCCAGTCCGCCCGCTCCTGGAAATACGGCGCAATGCGCCGCCCGCTGCGGAAGCTGCCTTCCCCGCGCTTGGTGATAAACGCGATCGCGCGAAGCTGCGACACGAAGACGTGCGATTTCTGCAGCATCGCAACCGGCGTCGCCGCCCGCGACACCAGCGCTTCCAATGTGGTGGTTTTGCCCGATTCCTGTGTCTGGCCGGTGATGGCCATGTGGCGCAGCGGGATCGCGATCGGCTCGCCCGAACCGACTTTGTAGCCGAGATGGATGGCAGGAATCATCCCTTTACGCGCGCGGCCGCGCCGCCATGGCCAGCGGCGCCGCCTTGGCCTCTTTCCACACCACTACAAAGCCTTCGTCTTGGTTCAGCGCAATGCCACTCACGACCGGCGCGCTGGTTCATCTTTGGCCTTGGCCGGCTTCGCCGCTCGCTTCGCCGCCGGCGCCAGCTTGCTCGCCGGCGCAGACGTTTTCTCTGGCGCGCGCGCCAGCGCCGCCGCGTCCCGGATCCGCTTCGCGTCCAAGCCGTAATGCTTGGCCATGGCATCGCTTGAAATCAGCGTCTCCGCCCGCGTCTGCTCCAAGAGCGTGTCCATGCTCAGCGCGACCAGCGCGCCGACCATGCGCGCCCGCTCCGCCGGCGTCACGAACTTGCGCCGCTTCGCCCACTCCGCGCCCGGATGCGCGCACGCCGTCGCCGGGTCGGCGTTCATGATGATGTCGAGCACGTCATAATCCACCCCATCCTGGACCAATTGCTCGATCAGCACCGTGATCAGCGCGTCCAGCTCGTAGTCGCCTCCGCCCGCCCGCGCCGCCTTCACGCCGATCGCGCAATACACCGCCGCGTCGGCTGCCGCTGCCGCCTTGCGCTTGGCCTCCTCGCGTTCAATGCTGGCGGTGTTGAACTCCGTGGCCTTCGATTTCGGCTTGGGGGCGCCGGCCGCGCCGCGGGTGTTGGGCTGGGCGCGGGTATGCACTTTGCACTTTTTGTCCAGGCACAGCCACAGCCGCTCGCC
>JAJPJZ010000347.1 GCA_021323935.1 Terriglobia bacterium
GCAGCGTGTCGGCGATCCGCTGGACAACCTCGATGAATCCTCCCTCTGTATCCAACACGACGAGCAGCTTAGCGCGTTTCCCGTCGCGACGTTCCAGTGCGTCGCGCACGAAATCCTCGATTCCGTAGTACATCGAGCCCACAAGCCCAAGCCCGTCAGCATCGAACGCAGCTTCCACGCGGGCAAGTGCTGCATGCAATTGCTGCTCAACGGCGACGTTGGCGGAGCGCGGTATTAGCGGTTGCTTACCGCCCTGGTTCGCCCCAGCGGCCTTTAGCTGCAAGTCTGGCAATCTCCGACCTTCTCTCTTTGCTCAGGGCACTCGCCCTAGCGGGGCCGCCCCTCTTGCCGCCGAGGCGACCAAGGGCGACGGCGGCAGGGTTCTTGCCTATTCGCTTGGCTTGCGACTTACTATGAGGCTGACTGGTGGCTTCGTCAACAATTCCTGCGGCCAACTGATTAACATCTCTGGTGCTTGAGCGTTTAGGCATGAAGCAATCATGCCACAGGAGGCAAGAGATTGCGAGTATCGCCCATATTCAAACTGACCCACTACTGAATGGCGCGGGAGGCCTTCTGCGAGGAAGCTTCAGGCGGGATAAGGACGCTTAATCGCTTCCTGAAATTGCCCCTTAAACTCCGACCGTCTGCTTCACCGGCACCGGCGTCATCCAGTTGTGGCGATCTTCAATCTTGCCTTCGATGATGCCGTAGAACTCGCGCTGAATGGCCTTAGTGATGGGGCCGACGGCGCCGTTTTTGACGCTGATCTTGTCCACCGAGCGCACCGCCGTAATTTCAGCCGCGGTGCCGCTGAAGAAGACTTCATCGGCGATGTACAGCATTTCGCGCGGAATCACCTGCTCGACCACCGGAATGCCGAGGTCGCGCGCAATCTGCAGGACTGAATCGCGAGTGATGCCGGGGAGCACGGAGTTGCCGAGCGGCGCGGTGAGCAGCGTGCCGTTGCGCACCACGAACAGGTTCTCGCCTGAGCCTTCGCTCACGTAGCCATTCACGTCAAGCGCAATGCCTTCCACGTAGCCGTTCAGAATGGCTTCCATCTTGATGAGCTGACTGTTCATGTAGTTGGCGCCGGCCTTGGCCATGGCGGGAAGGGTGTTGGGTGCGATGCGCGTCCAGCTTGAAATGCAGACGTCCACGCCCTGATCGGCGTCGCTGCCCAGATACTTGGCCCAACTGTAATTGGCAATGAAAACTTCGATGGGCGAGTTCAGAGGATTCACGCCCACCTGGCCATAGCCGCGCAGCACGATGGGGCGGATGTAGCAGGGCGAGATGCGATTGACGCCGACCAGCTCGACCATGGCAGCGACCAGGTCGTCGCGGCTGAAATCAACATCCATGCGGTAAATCTTGGCGGAATCGAGCAGGCGCTGAATGTGCTCGGTGGCGCGGAAAATGGCGGGGCCGGATGGCAGGTTGTAGCAGCGCACGCCCTCAAACACCGATGAGCCGTAGTTCACGACGTGCGAGAGCACGTGCACGGTCGCATCGCTCCAGTGAATCAGGCGGCCGTTATGCCAGATTTTCGCGTTCTCATCAATCGCCATTGCCGCGTTCCTTTCAGCCCGTGCTTCGTGAATTCAGCGCGAGCCGCCGAAGCCGGAATTATACCGACAGAAGCTTAGATTATAGCGGCAAGAAATTGGTTGAAGAGAATTCCGCAGAACCGCGCCGGCGCACGGCAGTACTTAAGAATTTGTTACCCGTAAATTACCCGGAAACACCGACAGCCTGGCTACGGCTTGGGTTCGGCAGCCACGGCCGGGTGAACCCGGGCCTTGGAACGAGATTTGGCGCTGGCAGGCACGACCGCAGGCCCACCCGCCTCCCCGGGCGCCATGTTCTGGGCAGGCGCGGCCTGGGCCGCAACCGCGCGGTCGGCCACGATCTTTTCATGTTCCGCCTGCAGCCGCGGAATGTCGCTCAGCTCGTCGCCGCGGAAGTACCGCGCCATTTCAGCCTTCATGGCAGGCATAGCGGCGTAAGGCTTGGCGTAATCGTTGCGGGCGTTCCAGAACAAGAAGCCGTCGCCGCCGTTGGCCTTTGAGGACGCCACCTGGACGCGGATGTAGTCGGGGCTATAGGTCTTGGTGCGCCACGCGAAGGCCTGCAGCCAGGGCCGCAGCACCACGTGAGTATCGGCCGTGGCCTTCTGGAAGCGCTGCATCGACTCGGAAATGAAGTGCTCAGGCGCGTCGCCAGGATTGGTGTAGCCATCCATGCCGAAGAAGTGCGAGGGATAAATCATGGGTGAAAGCACGTCGCAATAGCGCGAGATCACCGGGATGTCCTGGCCGGTATGCGCCAGGTCAACTGAGCGCTGCCAGGCCATGACGCCAAAAACGTCGAGCGAAAGCAGCACGCCCTGCTTGTGCAGTTCAGCATAAGCATGCGACAGGAAGTCAGCGATCACCTGGGCGCGTGTCCAATCCGGATGCGTGCTCTCAAACACGAACTTGGCGTCTTTCTGGTCGCCCTCGGCGGGGAAGCGGACGTAATCGAACTGCACTTCATCTACGCCTGAGGCAGCCACCTGTTTCGCCAGGGCCAGATCGTAGGCCTGCATCTGCGGATTTGAAGGATCGCTCCAAACCAGCTTGCCGTTTTCGCGCCAGGGCTCGCCGGTCTTGCGCGAATGCACGGCCAGCTCGGAGTGGTGCTGGGCGATGTTTTCGTCGCGGAACAGGGCAATGCGGGCGATGGCGTGCATTCCGTTCTGGTGCAGGAAGCGAACATACTTAGGCAGGTTCGGAATGGCAGGGCTGTGGTGCGGCGCCAGCGCGTTCTCAAACGGCACGTTAATGCTGCCGTCGCTGTCCTTAATATCAAAGACCACGGCATTGCCGCCCACCTGCCGCCAGTGGCGGACGATCTCGAGGCCCTTTTCTGAGCCGGCCATCGAGCCGGTCATGTAAACCGCGCGCACTTCGAACTCGGGCGGCGCCGGAATTGATTTCTCAACCACCGGCTGCGGCTCGACGCCCGGAATCAACAATGACTGGCCCGCCTTGACGTAAGTGGCCTTGGCCAAGTTGTTGGCTTCGCGCAGCGATTTTTCCATCTCAGCGCGAGTCATGTAGGTTGTGGCCGGCCACCAGCGGCGCACGATGGCAGAAACCGGCTCGGCGTGCTCAGCAACGTAGGCGTAGCAGGTCGAATTAGGCGTGCAGCTTTCAGCGTTAGAAACCGTGACCAGCCCCGCCAGCGGACCTTCAGCCACCTTGCTGCCGCTTGCCGGCACGGGCGCAGGTATTGGATTGGCCAATTTTGTGGGGGCCGGACGGGAGGGCCTTTGCTGGGCCATGACCTGGCCGGCAGGCGTAGAGGCGAGCCAAACCAGGGCACCGCCCAGGATAACGATGGTGGTGGCAATAAAAAGCTGATGAAAGGTGCGCTTCGACATTGGCCGTCTCGAGTGTCTGTTCACGAAGAGAGCTGCTGTTCGGTGATACTAGCACGCACTTTGGGGGCGCGGCGGCTACCAAAGGTCGCTGTACCTCCGGCAGCAACTCTGAATGTTTCGATGCGCCTGGCGCGCCGCGCGGCGCTTTGAAACGCGCGCCGTCAGCCGATTCGCAGGGGGCCAGCATAAACCTCGCTGCGGGCGTTCGAGGCAAACCGCGACGGAAAGATCACGCCAGAGCTTTTGTGGTTTCCATGCTCGTGCGCATCGCGCACGCCTTGGAGATCGCGACGCGGCCGCGGATGGGCTGCGCCGCTTTGCGATTGGCCGTGCGATTCAGGGGGAAACGTTTCCCACAAGCCGGTGGAACGCGTGCAGGTTCTGTGCATCTAAGGTTTGAGGAGCAGCCTGGAAGGGCGAATCCTGTGGGCGGAGGCGAGGTTGGGCCAAATCCTGGAACAACTCAGGCGCTGGCTTCGCCCATCACATGAGCAGCCTGGGTTAGCTGACCTTCTGGTGCGCGCGAACGGCACCCGGCGAGTCACACAGTTCAGCGCTGCGCCATCGGGGGAACTCCCCATCCCCGTCTCTGGCAGGGGACAATTTATGAAAACTGGCCTTAATACGGCTCTTGATCCAAACCGGCGCAGCAACGATGCGCAGGAATTCGACGCCGCCCTTCGCCGCCGCATCGTCGGCCAGGATGGCGCAATCGAAAAAGTCGTTGAGATCTATCAAATGTTCCTGGCCGGGCTGAACCCTCCCAGCCGGCCGGTGGGCAATCTTCTTTTTCTCGGGCCTACCGGCTCGGGAAAGACGCGGGTAGTGGAATCGGTGGCCGAGGCGCTGTTCGGCGATCCCCGCGCCTGCATCAAGATTGATTGCGCCGAGTTCCAGCACAGCCACGAAATCGCCAAGCTGATTGGCTCGCCTCCGGGCTACCTCGGGCATCGCGAAACTCACCCGCTGCTGACCCAGGAAGCGCTGAACCAGTGGCACACGGAAAAGCTGAAGCTCTCAATTTTGCTGTTCGACGAGATTGAGAAGGCCAGCGACGCGCTGTGGCAGTTGCTGCTCGGCATCCTGGATAAAGCAACGTTGACGCTCGGCGACAACCGCCGCGTGGACCTTTCGCAGTGCCTGATCGTGATGACTTCAAACCTGGGCGCGGGCGAAATGAGCGAGATGCTCAATGGCGGCCTGGGATTCGCCGGCCGTCCCGGACAGATTGACTCCAAGCTGGACGACAAGCTGACGCGCACCGCGCAGGAAGCGGCGCGGCGCAAGTTTTCTCCCGAGTTCATGAACCGCATCGATAAGGTGGTTGTGTTCAAGACGCTGCGCCCCGAGCACCTGGAGCAGATTCTTGAAATCGAACTCGGCATGGTGCAGCAGCGCATTCTGCAGGCCACGGGCAACAATCAGTTTGTATTCAGTTGCACGCCCAAGGTGAAGCAGTTCCTGCTGAAGGAAGGCACCGACCCGAAATACGGCGCGCGCCACCTGAAGCGGGCGATCGAACGCCACGTGGTGTTTCCGCTGGCCAACCTGGTGGCTACCGGCCAGGTGAAGCTTGGCGATTTTATCCGCATCGACATGAATGCCGCCGGAAGCATGGTGTTTGTGAAAGAGGCCGAAGGCGCGCTGGTGCCGGTGCTGCTCGAGAAATAC
>JAJPJZ010000029.1 GCA_021323935.1 Terriglobia bacterium
ATGGATGGCCCGCTCAACCCGCACGACATCCTGGCTGTGCTCGGCGAAAAAGAGCTGCAGGCTTACCTGGTGAACGAAATCCAGGAAGTCTACCGGCTGCAGGGCGTGACCATCAGTGACAAGCACATCGAAACCATCGTGCGCCAGATGATGCGCTGGGTGAAAGTGGAAGACGTGGGCGATACGCGCTTCCTGCTCGAGGAACAGATCGATAAGTTCCAGTTCCGCGAGGAGAACGAGCGCGCCATCCGTGAAGGCGGGCGTCCGGCGACCGGCAGGCCGCTGCTGCTCGGCATCACGAAGGCTTCGCTTTCCACCGATTCGTTCATCTCCGCGGCTTCGTTCCAGGAAACCACGCGCGTGCTCACCGAGGCCAGCATCAACGGCAAGGTTGACCACCTGCGCGGCCTCAAGGAGAACGTCATCGTCGGCCGGCTCATTCCCGCCGGCACCGGCATGGAGTTCTACCGCAACGTCCAGCTCTCGCAGGAGATGGAAGACGCTGCCGCCGAAGTGCAGGAAGAAGTGACGCGCCAGTTCGAAGAGCAGGAGCGCGCGCTCGAACTCCTGCGGCAGGAAGGCGAAACCGAGGAACTGGCCGCCGAATAGCCATCAGCTCTCAGCATGAACCAGCAGCGGGGCCTCACTGGCCTCGCTTTTTTTGCCTGCTCGGGCCCGCCTCTACTGCGGAGCAGGAGCGATCCCCGTGATCTTTGAATCGGTCCTGAACTTCTTGTAGTTGCTGTATGTCGTCTCCGACTGCACTCGCGCGGTGTGCCAGCCGAGGCGCGCGCTCGCGCTCACCTGGACGAGCCTCGGCAGCCACACTTCGCCGTTGATGCGCGTCTGTTCCAGGTGAATGCGCATGCCCTTGTGCAGGTTCAGCAGGAACAGGCCGAACTTGAAATCGCTGATCATCTCGCCCTCGGCCCTGGCCCAGCGGTAATCGCGTTTCGTGATCCACAGCTCGCCCTGCATGCACTTCAGCAGCCGCGCTTCCAGGCTGTGCGGCTCGTAATTGGCGCGCGGCACGGCGCGAATGACCCAGGCCGGCTCGCCGTCCACCACCTCTTCGCCGGCAAAGCTGAAGTCATACACCTCGGAAACCACCTGGACAAATTTCCGCTCCTGCTCTTCGTCCTTCTGCCGGGCTCGTTGCTTCCTGCTGTCGCTGTCCTGCTGGTGCTTCTGTTCGCGCTCTTCCTGCCTGCGCAGGCGCTCTTCCTCTTTGGCCGCCTCTTTCTCGGTGAGCGGCCGGTCGTCTTTCGCAATCAGCTTGCGATGGTGCTCGTGGCCCACCATCACGACATCGTAAGTGTGGATCTCGGTCTTCTTCACGTTGCCGTTGCCGTCGAGCTCTTTTTCGACTTCGCGCTCCTGGTACGTGTAGTTCTTGCGGACGTCCAGGTCATTGTTGGCGCGCTTTACCGATTCGACCACGATGGCGAATGGCGTTGCCGGCTCCGCAGCCGAAGCGGCCGGCGGCAGCGGCGACGCGGCTTGCTGCCCCAGCGCAGGAATGCTGCACAATACAGCAATCGCGAGCGGGCGCAATCGGCAAGGCATGGGGTTCCCCTCGATTCCTTGACGCACAAACCCGCGCGCCGTTACAGAGTCGCGCGAACACAGCGGCGCTTCTTTACATTCGCGCGGGCTGCGTCACGCGCCGTCTGAGCTGCGCCGCGCGTCAAGGCAGGCTGCCGGCTACTTCGGCTGCAACACCAGCTTGTCTTTTGCGTTCTTCTCCACCAGGCCTCGCGAATAGCTCAGCGGGAAATACTTGCCTTCATTCCACAAATCAATCAGGTCGCCGTAGTGAGGGCTGCCGGGTTCGCCGCTCTGGCCCGGCGAGTTGACGGCAAGCGAGTTGTCCCAGTCGGCCGTGTCCATGATCTCGCGGTAGCTGGCCCCGCCGGTCTGCGTGTAGGCGCCGGTCCCGGGGCGCGGCCCAACCGGGCCGCCGGTGGCGTTCACCGTGTTGCCGTCGCCCGGCCGCTCCACCGGGCCTTGATCGAAGGCTTCGGCCCCGGCCGCAATCTGGTCCAGCGGATGCCGGAAGCTGGCGGTGTGCGTCCTGCCCCAGCGCCAGGCGTCGGGCTCGCCCTTTTGGAAGCGCGTAATGTTGGCGCGCGCCGTCGCCAGCGTAGTGATCATCAGGTTGTTGCGCTCCGCCACCGGTTCATCGCCGAACACCGCCCGCGAAGGATTGCGCAGGTGCGCAATCACCAGCGGCAGCGGCAGGCGCGGCTCAACCCGCGCCACCAGCTTGTCGTCGGCCGGCTCATCCGGCGTTTGCAGCAGGCGGAAGGTGAGCGCGCGCCGCAGGCTGTTCATCCAGAACTCGCACAGCATCGCCGCCGGAGAATCGCGCCGCATGTTGCCGTCCCATTTCATCAGCATCTGCACCAGCGGATCGTGCGAGCGAGGCGCGGCCTGCCGCAGCAGCGCAATGAGTTGCCGCGCCGGCAGCGAAACCGTGTCCGTCTGGATCGCCTGCATGTCTTTGATCGTCAGCTTGCGCGGCGGATTTTTTCCCGCAGCCTTCTGGCCCTGCAACAGGTCGCGAATGCGATCGACGCGGTATGGCGACGACCAGTGATCGAAGCCGACCTTGTACGGATACTGCGGCGGCAGCACGTAATTGTTGGCCGTGGCCACAAACCCCGCCGGCGGATTGAACCAGTGCGGCAACTGCCTCATCGCCACAAAGCCGCTCCATTCATACTTGCCGCTTGCTCCATCGACCGGCAGCAGGCCGGTCCAGTTCCTGCGCAGCGGCGCCAGCCCGGCCGAATGCTCGCCGATGTTGCCGGCGCGATCGGCGTAAACGATGTTCTCCGAGGGCAGCTTCCACTTCTCCATCGCCGCCTCAAATTCCTTCCAGTTCTGCGCCCGGTCCACTGCCAGAGAGCCTAAATAAGGCGCCGTGCCCGGCTCTTCGCCCACCCAGTGCAGCACCAGCGCCCGCTTGTCATCGCTCCAGATCACCGCGCCGTGGCGCGTGTAGCGCAGCTCGCGCGTCACCGGCTCGCCGCCTTTGACGCGAAAGCTTTCGCGCACCACTTCGATTTCCTTCCAGCCGTCAGGCGTCTTGTACTGGTTGTGATTTACAGGGTTGAGCTGCTCGATGTAGAGGTCCTGCTGGTCGATGGGGAAAATCGTGAAGCCCCAGGCAATGTTCTGGTTGTGTCCGACGGCAACGCCGGGCAGCGCGGGCTCGCCTGAGCCAATCACGTCCCAGGCGCGATTGTCGCCTTCAGCCGGCGCCACCAGGTGCACCATGTAGCGCAGTGAAGGCTCCGCGATGGTGCGGTGAGGATCGTTGGCCAGCAGCGGCTTGCCGGTCGCCGTCAGCCGGCCCGCCACCGTCCAGTCATTTGAGCCGAATAATGACGGGTCGTCGGCGCTGGCCTCGGGCTTCGGGCTGCTGAATTCTGCTGCTTCGTCAGGCTCTGGCGCGGCGCCATTCCTGGGCCCGCCGGGAAACTGGATTCGCGAATCGCTGCCCACAAAATTCTTGAGCAGGTCAGGGGTCAGCCCCGCGTAATCAAGCCCGGGCACCGGATCGAGTTGGACCTTCGGATGCAAATCCATCAGCCGCGCTGCCCGCCCCGGCCCCATCGCCGCCACCAGCTCGGCGTTATAAAGTTCCCCGCCGGCGTTGTACGTGAGTGAGTAGGCCGACATGCGCATCAGGCAGTCTTCCGGCTTCCACGCTTCCGGCTCAAACCCTGCCAGCGTGAACTCAAGCGGCAGCCCTTTCGCGCTCGCTTTGCGCTCGGCAATGTAGGCGTTGATTCCGTCAGTAAACGCCGTCAGGATATCTTTTGTATCGGGCCCGTAGGCGGCATATTCCTTTTCCATGTCGCCGCGGAACCTGACCAGGCGCGCGGCCGCATCACGGTCCACAAACCCTGGCCCCAGGATTTCGGCAAGGCTGCCCTGGCCGACGCGCTTCCATAACTCCATCTGGAACAGGCGGTCCTGCGCGGCAACGTAGCCCTGGGCAAAAAACAGGTCGTGCTGGTTCGCCGCATAAATGTGCGCAACGCCCCAGGTGTCGCGCAACACCGTCACCGGCTGGCGCAGTCCCGCGACCGTCAGAGTTCCGCTAGTCTCAGGCAGCGCGGCTTTGGCCTGCTGCATAAGGCGGCCGGCAGCGCGGGCATCGGCTTTCGCGGCGGCCGCGGGCGGCTGCTGCGCGAGCGATACGGTGGACGCGAGAAGAAGCAGGATGGCAATGCGGCTCATGCGAGCAAGATTGTAATCGCAGGCCCGCGGCAGCGCTCGCAATAACGGCGAAAGCTCTTCCACTCTTGATGATTCAGGCGTTCATCGCCATCGCCGGCCGCTTTCATAGCCCACGGAACATCTGCCGCAGAGTTGTCGTATGGTATTGAGGCGCCGCAGGACGGTTGCGCTCACCGCCTGCTTGCCGCCGCGTCTATCCAGCATTGCCTGGTGATTCTGGAGGGTTTGCGATGTCATTTGCTACGCATCTTCGCCATGCCGTCCGCATGTTGCGCCTGAGCCCCGGCTTTGCCGCCGTCGCCGTGATCACCCTGGCTTTGGGAATCGGCGCCACCACCGCGATGTTCACCGTGCTCGATGGCGTGGTTCTGAAGGCGCTGCGCTATCCGGACGCCGACCGCATCGTGGCGCTGAACAGCCACTTCACCAACAGCGGCCGCACCATCTGGAGCCTGACCGGCGGCGACCTGGAGGATATTCGCGCCGATAATTCATCGTTTGAGGCGTTCAGCTTTTTTCAAGGCGGCGAGATGGGCGTCCAGCTTCCC
>JAJPJZ010000091.1 GCA_021323935.1 Terriglobia bacterium
TCCTAACCGGTCAGCAATTGCTCCACCGAGCAACGCTCCGAACGGCGCCATTCCCATGAACATCATCGAGTACACCGACAT
Organism: Terriglobia bacterium; assembly: GCA_021323935.1. Lineage (GTDB taxonomy): Bacteria > Acidobacteriota > Terriglobia > Terriglobales > Acidobacteriaceae > JAFAIN01. The sequence goes on from JAJPJZ010000091.1 coordinate 82, forward strand.
CACGCGCCCGCGCAGGCGGTCAGGCACCATGGATTGAATGAGCGTGTTGGTTGATGACATCTGCAGCATCATGCTGAAGCCCACTGGAAGCAGCAGCGCCGCGGAAAGCCAGAACGAACGCGAGAGGCCAAACGCAATCAGGCTGGCGCCGAGCCCCACCGTCGCCGCCATCACCCACTTGCCCAGGCCGCTCACGCCGGTGCGGGCCGCCAGCGTAAGCGCGCCGCAAAGTGCGCCCGCACCGCTTGCGCCCATCAGGTAGCCGAGCCCTTTTGCGCCGCCGTGCAGGATTTTGTCGGCAAAAATGGGCATTAGCACCGAGTACGGCATCGCTACCAGGCTGACCATGCCGATCAGCAGCAGCAGCGCGCGGATGGGGGGCGTATTGCGCACGAAGCGAAAGCCTTCCAGGATGTGCTCCACGGCACGCCCCACGGGTGCCACCGTGCGCGGGCCTACGTGCATCAGCAGCAGCCCGGTAATCACCGCGATGTAGCTCACTGCGTTGGCGAAAAAGCACCAGCCTTCGCCAATGGTCGCCACCAGGATGCCGGCAATCGCCGGCCCTACAATGCGCGCGCCGTTGAACATTGAGGAATTAAGGGCGATCGCATTCATCAGATCTTCTTTCGTCACAATTTCGACGATGAAGGCCTGCCGTGCAGGAATGTCAAACGCGTTCACCACGCCAAGCGACGCCGCCAGGATGTAGAGGTGCCACACCTGCACCACGCCGCCCAGGGTCAGGCCGGCCAGCGTTCCCGCCAGCAGCATGGAAGCGGTTTGCGTCGCGATCACGATTTGCCGGCGCGGATAGCGGTCGGCCACCGTACCGCCGATGGGCGCCAGCAGGAAAACAGGAATCTGGCTGCAGAAGCCAAGCGCGCCCAGATGCAACGAAGATCCAGTGAGCCGATAGACCAGCCACGCTTCGGCCACCGTATCCATCCAGGTGCCGATCAGCGAGATCAACTGGCCGCCGAAAAATAGCTGGAAATTGCGGTGCCGCAGCGCACGCGCAATCAGCCGCAGGCGCGAGCTTCGACCACCGGCCGCGTCGCCGTTCGGAACCATGCCTAGCTTTGGATGCTAAACCGCCGCCGCCGCTTTCGCCGCTCCCCAATTTAAAGATTTGGTTAAAGCGCGCCGCTTCGGCCTTTCCTGTATGTGCCCTCCATGTACGATGGAAGCACAATGGCCACGCATCCTCATTCCGAACAACTGGCGCCGGTTGCTGCCCAGAATGCCGTTGCGGTTGAGGTGCGCGACGCCGCCCGGCACTACGCCATGGGCGCCACGCTGGTGCGCGCGCTCGATGGCGTTTCGCTCACCATCGCGGCCCGTGAATTCGTGTGCCTGCTGGGCAGTTCAGGCTCGGGGAAATCCACGTTGCTGAACATCATCGCCGGCCTCGACCGCCCCACCGCCGGCCAGGTCACAATTTTTGGCCGCGAGCTTGCCGGCATGGCTTCCCAGGAGCTCGCCCGTTATCGCCGCGAGACCGTCGGCATCGTCTTCCAGTCATTTAACCTGATTCCCACGATGAGCGTGGAAGAAAACGTCGAGCTGCCGCTGCGCTTCGCCGAAGTCGAACGCGCCGAGCGCAGCGGGCGCACTCGCCTGGCTCTCGACCGCGTGCGGCTCTCACATCGCGTCTCGCATCGCCCGTCTGAGCTGTCAGGCGGCGAGCAGCAGCGCGTTGCCATTGCGCGTGCGCTGGTCAACCGGCCATCGCTGCTGCTGGCCGATGAGCCCACCGGCAACCTCGATAGCCGCACCGGCGAAGAAATCATGAACCTGCTGCGCGAATTTAACCGCGAGCTCGGCATGACGGTCGTGATGGTGACGCACGAGCGTTCACTCGCTGATCGCTTCGCCGATCGCATGCTGTTCTTGGCCGATGGCAAGCTGGTTCCCGAACGAAGCGAGCGATCCGGGTAGCTGCAGGAAATCGCCGCGCGGCGCGGCTTGCGCAGCGAGCGGGCCAGCGGAACGCGTCGACGCTATTGTCAGAGAATCACACCGCGACGGCCATTTGGAGCGTAGCGGCAGAACCAACGAAAGCGTGGAGCGCAGCGACAGAATGAAAGCACGGAGCCAAGCGAGATGAAAACCAGGGACGCAGTTGAGCTGGCAGGACGCAACCTTCGCGAATCGGTGCTGCGCAATTCGCTGACCACCACCGGCATCGCCGTGGGTGTGGCGTCGCTGGTGGCCATGCTGTCGCTGGGCGTGGGCCTGCAGCAGCTTGCCAATCGCCGCCTCACGCGCTCGGGATTGTTCAACACCGTGTTCGTCTTCCGCCAGCAGCGCGACCGAGGCCCCGGAGGCCGCCGCGGCATGCGTGGCGACTCCGATGCCGCACAGCCTTCATCGCCGCAAACGCCGCAGCAGCCCCCGCGCCTGGTTGATGAAGCTGCTCGCCAGGAAATCGCGCAGCTCCCCGGCGTGGCTGAAGTTTACCCCGACATTCGTTTTCAGGGCGAGCTTCGTGCCGGCGATCGCGCGCAGATCACCACGCTCGGTTCGTTGCCGCCTTCGGCGCGTGACAATGACGCCTTTGAAACCTTGAAGGGCTCGTACTTCTCCGCGCCCGCCGCCGGTGAAGTTATCCTGCGGCGCGAATTCGCCGAGCTCCTCGCGGACAAGCCCGAGTCGCTCATCGGCCAGAACGTCACCCTGCGCTATGCCGAGCGCGAGCCCATGAAGCCCGGGCAGACCACCGAAGAATACGACGCCGGCACCGTGGGCTTCGGCTTTTCTGTGGTGCCGCGCGAGCGCACCCTGAAAGTCGTCGGCATCGTTGATGAAGAGCCTTTTGGCGGCTTTCGCGGCAACTCTGATGCGCTGATTCCCACCGCCCTGGCCGAGGACCTCCACGCCGCCCAACCTGCCGGCTTGCGCGAAATTGTGGGCGGCGGCAGCGGCCGCGAGCAATACACGTCGCTGGTCGTGCGCGTCTCCAGCCCCTCCGGCGTGCAAAAAGTTGAAGACGGCATCAAGCAGAAGGGTTTCGGGACCTTCTCATTGCTGGACGCGACCAAGAGCCTGCGCCGCTTCTTCACCATTCTCGACCTGTTTCTTGGGATCTTCGGCAGCCTCGCCCTGGCCGTGGCATCGCTCGGCATCGTCAATACCCTGGTCATGGCCATCCTCGAACGCCGCCGCGAAATCGGCATCATGAAGGCAATTGGCGCGAGCGACACCGACGTGCGCCGCCTGTTTTTTGCCGAAGCCGGCGCTATGGGCTTTTGCGGAGGCGCGCTGGGCGTCGCGCTCGGCTGGATGATCGGCCGCATCATCAATGCCGGCACCAATCTCTACCTGCGCAACCACCAGCTACCCTCAGAACAGATCTGGAGCGTGCCGTGGTGGCTGGTTGGCGGCGCCATCGTGTTTGCGCTGGTCGTCAGCCTCGTCTCCGGGCTGTATCCCGCTGCCCGCGCCGCTCGCCTCGATCCGGTGCAGGCCCTGCGCTACGACTGAAGCTCTGCGGTAAAGCCCGCGTTCTCGCATCTCATGCGGGGGGCCAAGAACTCGCGCCAATGAAGAATTGACTGCACAAATAAAAAGACGGGGCATGGCGCCCCGTCTTTATGGTTCTACTCTCCAGCAGTTTACGGATTGGCCGGCACATTGGCTTCATGGAATGCCTGCCGGACCGAGGCGACGAACGGCCGCGCATCTGCCGTCACGCGTTCGCCGCCGTTCAACAGCGTGCTGAACGGAATATCGCTTCCGTAGAAGGCGCGAGTTGAGTCGGCATCCTGCTTGATCGACGCGCCGCTCAGGTCGAGCCCGGCAAACACGCCGCGCGCGCGCGAGTAAGTGAGCACTTCAGATTTCAGCTTCCAATCGGTCGAAGCCTGCGCTTCACGTCCGACCGGGCCTGCCGCCACGCCGCCCTCGGCGCCCAGCTTGAACTCGCTGCTCAGCAGGTGCTGCATGCCCTTATCGTTCATGATGAGCATCACCAGGTCGATGCTCTCCACGCCGATCTGTGCTCCCCAGGTCCCGCCGGTCATTGCAAAGAACGCGGGCGCGCTCCAGCCGTTGGCGGTGCGGCAGGTCGCGACGCCGCGGCCATGCTGCGCGCCGATCACGAAGCCGCCTTTTACCATGTCAGGAACCACCGCCACGCACTTGGCGGCCTTCAACACTTCATCCGGAACTGCCGAGTCAGGAGCATTCATCAGTTGCTGCAGGTCGGCTCCTGCATCGCGCAGCCGGTCAATAGCTGCAGCCTTGTCGCCGGTCACCACCTGCCCTGAGGCCGTGGTCGCCGTCTTACTGTTGTGAGCGCAGCCCAGCGCAATCGTGAGCAGCGCCAGGGCCATCATCGTCAATCCACTCCGCAATCTCATGTCGTTTCCCCTCAAATAAAGCCTAGTTTCAGTACACCGCCTGCTCTTAATTGGAGTGCGGGAGCTTGGAAGAGGTTGACAGGCCTGCTGCTCGGTTCGGCAACAATTCACGAGCTTCGGCAGCAGCTCTGGAAGCAGGACAACTCCCCGCCGACCCTTGATCTCCTACTGCAAGGGGGCGCCCTGCGTGGGGCTCTTGCTCCGCCGAACTTCAGGCAAGTCTGCGGGCCGGCGCAGGTGAATGCTGCGGCGAACGCGCTACCAGCAACCGCAATCCAATTCACGTCAACGAAAAATGAGAAAGAGAGGAGTGCTGCATGAAGTTAGAATCCCTACGCTCGCTGCTGCTTGAGCAGCTCCAGGATCTGTATTCCGCTGAACAGCAAATCACCAAGGCCTTGCCCAAGATGATCGAGCGCACCTCCGATGGTGGCTTGAAGTCAGCCCTTTCCGAGCACCTCGACATCACCCGCGAGCAGGTGCGCCGCCTCGACCATATCTTCGATGAAATTCGCGATGGCGACCGCGACGGCAGCAAATGCAAGGGAATGGAAGGGCTGCTGAAAGAAGGCGAAGAGATCATCAAGGCCAAGGGCGACCCTGAAACGCGCGATGCCGGCATCATCGCCTCCGCGCAGCGCGTTGAGCACTACGAAATTGCCGGTTACGGCTGCGCCCGCACCTATGCCAGCCTGCTCGGCCGCCGCGATTGGGCCCAGCAACTGCAGCAGACCCTTGACGAAGAAAAGGAAGCTGACCAGAAGCTGAACCAGCTCGCCGAGCGCATCAACGTCGAGGCTAAAGCCGCCTAACTTTCCCTCAGCGAACATCGCAAATCGCCGGCATCCAGTGCCGGCGATTCTTTCTCCTCGCCATCAGGCGTTTCTCCGCCCTGTTGCCTTCTTCCGCGGCCGGCCCGGTGCTACCATTTCGCCGTCATGAAAATCCGCCTCGCACTCCTGCTTCTCGCGGCTGCAACTGCCGCCGCTGCGCAGAACTCGGCCTACACGTCGCGCACGCTCGCCCTTCCCGACCACGGCAAGGGAAACATCACGATGGATTACATCGCCTACGATCCTGCGACCGGCTACGTCTGGGTTCCGGCAATCAATCTCGGAGTCGTCGATGTAGTCGATACCAGCAACGACAGCGTTCGCGAGATCACCGGCTTCGCCACCAATGAAATTGAGGCGGGCGGCCGCAAGCGCGCGCAGGGCCCGAGCGGCGTCTCCGTAGGCGAGGGCGTGGTGTACATCGGCGACCGCGCCGATTCCAGCATTTGCGCCGTTGACGCCAAGAGCCTCGCCCGCCGCAACTGCGGCCACATCGATTCAACCCCCGATGGTGTCGTCTACGTGGCGCCCACAAAAGAAGTCTGGGTCACCGCCCCGCGCGACAATTCGGTACGCATTCTCGATTCTTCTACCCTCAACCAGAAGGAAAAGCTCACCTTCCAGGGGCGCCCTGAAGGCTACGCGGTTGACGCCAGGCGCGGCCGCTTTTACATGAACTACGAAGATAAGGACGTGACCACCGCCATCGACATCAAGAGCCGTAAGACCGTCGCTACATGGCCTTCATCCTGCGGCGAAGATGGCCCTCACGGAATCTCAGTGGACCAGCAGGCCGGTTTCCTGTTCGTAGCCTGCAGCACGCGCGCCGAAGTGCTCGACGCCGGCCACAACGGAGAGAAGCTCTCATCCATCGATACCGGCGACGGCGTTGACGATCTCAGCTACTCGCCCGCCACCCATATGCTCTACGTCGGCGCCGCTCGCGACGCACGCCTGACCGTCGCCAAGGTCGATAGCGCCGGCCGGCTTACCCAAGTTGCCCAGGTGCCCACGCACCAGGGCGCCCGCAACGGCGTCGTCACCCGGAAGGGCGTGGTTTATTTGGCCCATTCCCAGCTCGGCCAACTGGCAGGCCTGATCGTGGTCACTCCTGCCGCAAAATAAGCGCAAGATAAGCAAAGATGCTTACGGTGGGCGCGTCTTCCCACGGCGCGCGGGCGATCCCCGCGCAGTCATGGATACGAGCGCTCTCGACTGAGTCGCGCTTCGCAGTCAATTCAATCTTTGGCCGGTTCGGGGGAGAGATTGAACGCCGCCGGATTAAGCTCCGCACGCTTGGAGGTCAGAAGCTTCGGCTGGCCGCGGCGTCCATGTGGTTCTTGCCGCCGGTGCTGTTGGTATAATCGAAGCGCCGCATGAACCGCGCCGCTTCGATCCTCAGCGGCCGCGTTTCCCTTCACGGTGGGCGTAGCTCAACTGGCAGAGCACCGGACTGTGGCTCCGGACGTTGTGGGTTCGATTCCCATCGCCCACCCATCAGATTCAACGACTTAGCTCGATTCGCAGTCCATTTACAGTCCACAAGCAGATGTTCGGACATTTCGTGGTTCCGACAGATTTCATGCGGATCTGTTTTTGAATTCTTCTACGAATCGTGTCGACCTGAAGTATTCATATTCCGGCTGCGAAAGCGCCAACAATGGGAATATCTGTGCAATCAATGACGCCGTGACCCCCGGACACAACCAGAGCTTCTTATGACCAGTTGAATCGGATTAGCTCAGGTGTGGAGGCTGATCAGGGGTTTAATCAGCCATTCACGATTGATGCCTGGGGAAATTTGAACCAAATCGGAGGCACGGGGGCGCTGACTTTCAACAATTTAAACCGGGTGAACGCATACTGCTATGACACCGCCGGCCATCTTTTGGATGAGGGCGGATGCACGAACCCGCACGCGTATGCATATGATGCAGAGGGCCGCTTGGCAGCAGCGACCGACACCCACGCCTCGCCTCCGACGACTGTCGGAACTTACACTTATGACGCGAATGGCAACCGAGTACGCAAAGACAGCGCTGGCGCATTCAACGAATACGTCTATTTTGGCGGCGAACCAATTGCCGAATATAACAGCGCTTCCGGATGGACGGATTACGTCTTTGCAGGATCGAAACGAATTGCACAGATTGCAACCTCAGGATCCACGACCTATTACTGGGCCGACCATCTTGGCTCGACGCGTGTAACGTCCGATGCCAGCGGGACTCTACAATGCGATTCCACGTTTACCCCGTTCGGCTCAGAA
>JAJPJZ010000257.1 GCA_021323935.1 Terriglobia bacterium
CAACACCGCAACCCGCGCGGCCGTGCGCTCCTGAGCGGCATCGAACAGCTCGCCTGCGGCCACCCGCCAATCTTTGATCGCGAAATAATCCGGCTCGCAGCCCATGACTGCGGCGTTCTTCGATAGATCTCCAGCCTTGTTCCAGAAAGTTTGCGTCACGAATGCGGACGACCGGGTTCGCGCCAGCATCTCACTTTTAATCGCGCGATAATCGCGCTCGACCAGCGTCGTGACCGCGGCTCCGGTGCGCGCGCGGCCGGCAATGGCGCGGCTTTGCGCCGGCGTAATGATGAGCACATTGGTGCCCATGCGCCGAATCTGCTCAAGAATCTGCCTGGTGCCGCCGGCTCCGTAATTCACCGAGCACACCACGCCGCCCACGCCCAGCGCGGCGCTCAGCATCAGGAGCGTGGAGCGCAGGCGATATCGCCACATGAGGCGAAGCGCGCGCACAAACATCTGGCGATAGCGCCGCGTCATCGCTACGACCGCAACGCCTGGATAGGATCGATGCGTGATGCCTTCCACGCCGGATAAATCCCGAACACCACGCCGATACCCACGGAGAGCACAATGGCGGCGGCAAACGGCTGCCAGACCAGGATCTGCGGCAGCTTCTGCCATCGCGTGGCAACCTGCATTCCACCCCAGCCGATGGCGGCGCCGGCAATTCCGCCCAGCAACGCCACGAAGACGGACTCGAACAGGAACTGCAGAACGATATCGCCGCGAGCCGCGCCCACCGAGCGGCGCACCCCAATTTCCTTGCGCCGCTCCGATACCGCGATCGACATCAGGCCCATGATCACCACGCCGCCAATCAGCAGCGCCATGATGGCCACGCCAATCAGGATCTTCGAGAGCGTGCCGCCGGCCCTGCTTACCTGCGCCATCGTCGCCGCCGGATTCGTGATGGTGAAATCGTCAAGCGCCGGTGGCCGGATGTGGTGGCGCTCACGCAGCAGCGCTGCAACCTGGTAGGTGGCCTCGGTGCTTCGCTCCGGGTCTTTGACCTGAGCTATCACCATGGTCAGGAAGTCGCGGTTGAACAGGCGCCGCGAGGCCGTGCTCACCGGAATGAGGATCAGATTATCGAGGCTGCCGCCTGCCGGCCCGGCGCCGCGCGATTGCAGCAGCCCGATCACCTGGAACGGCACGTCGGCGACCCGCAGCGTCTTGCCCACCGGGTCTTCACCGGGAAACAAGGTCTCGCGCACGTCCGGGCCAATTACCGCCACGCGCGCCAGCGCCGCATCCTGCTGGTCAGAAAAAAAGCTGCCTTCGGCCACGGCGTCAGACCGCAGCTCAAGCCAGTTCGCGCTCACCCCAATCACCGCCGGCGAAGCCGCATGATCGCGGTACTTTACGTCAACGTCAAACGCGGTTTGCATTTCGGCGACGGCCTTGATCTCCGGCAGTTCGCTCGCAATCGCATTGGCGTCTTCGAACTTCAAGGTCGGCGGCACGTTGACCAGGGTCGGCATGCCGCGCGAGCGGCCTCCCCCCGGCCTCACCATGACGGTGTCAAACGTGCCGATCATGTTCTTGAAGCGCTGCATGGTCTCGCGCCTGGTGGCCTCGCCAATCGAGGTCAGGATTGCGAGCGACGCAATGCCCACCACGATGCCCAGCATCATCAGCGCAGTGCGCAGCCGGTAACGCCGCATGCTGCGCGCCGCCTGTCCTACCAGCTTGCCTGCTTTCATGCCGTGCCTCCGGCTCCGGGGCCTGACGCGGCCGCGCCCACGGGCCGATCGGAGATGATTTCGCCATCACGCAGCAGCAGCTCTCGGGCGGCGTATTGCGCCACCGCATCGTCATGCGTCACCAGCAGAATCGTTCTGCCTTCCTGGCGCAGCTCCTGCAGCAGGCGCATCACCTGTTCCCCGGCGTTCAGGTCGAGGTTGCCGGTGGGTTCGTCAGCCAGGATGATCGCCGGATCATTGATGAGCGCGCGCGCAATCGCCACCCGTTGTTGCTCGCCGCCGGAAAGCTCGCTGGCGAAATGCTTCGCCCTGCCGCCCAGCCCAACTCGCTCCAGCGCCGAGGCCGCGCGCCGGCTGTCCACGTTTCCGTCGCCATAAACCATCGGGACTTCAACATTCTCGAGCGCGGTGGTGCGCGGAAGCAGGTTGAACGACTGGAACACGAAGCCGATCCTGGCGTTGCGAAGGCGTGAGAGCTGCCGGTCGCTGTAGCCGGCTACGTCTTCGCCGTTCAGCCAATAGCTGCCGGAACTTGGCCGGTCGAGGCAGCCCAGCAGGTTCAGCAGCGTCGATTTGCCTGATCCTGACGCTCCGCGTACTACCACGAATTCGCCCGGCGCAACCTGGAACGAAACATGGCTGAGCGCCTTCACCGTACCGCCCTCGCCGCGCGCATACTTCTTGGAAACATTCTTGAATTCGATCATCTGGCTCACTCGTTTGCTTTCGCGCCGGGCGGCGCCGGCGCACTCGCCTCCGGCAGCAGCACCTCGTCTGATTCCGCGATGCCGCGCTTGATTTCCACCATGCCTGCCTGTTTCGCGCCCACCGACACCGGCCTGCGTTCCGCGCCGTTCTTCCCCACAACTGAGACGAAGCTCTGCTCGCCTTCGCGCTGCAACGCCGCCGAGGGCAGCATCAACGCACGGTGCTCGGCCGAGCGGATGGTCACGTTGGCGGTCATATCGGGCTTCAGCAACCGCGCATCTTTGCGGATCGTGATGGTGACTTCGTAATTCACCACGCCGGAAACGATGGTTGCCTTGGGGGCGATGCTCTCAACCGTGCCGGAGAAGTCGCGCGCCGGGTAGGCATCGACCGTGAAGCTCACAGGATTGCCGGGCGCCACGCCGGCAATATCGGTTTCATCTACCATCGCTACCAACTGCATCGCGTTATCGCCAATGATGGTGACGAAGGTCGGCGCGGTGAAGGAAGCCGCCACCGTTTCGCCTTCCTGCGTCGAAACCGAGGCCACCGTGCCGCTGATGGGAGCTCGAATCACCACGTAGCCGAGGTCAACTTTCACCAGGTCGCGATCGCGCAGCGATTTGTTGAGCCTTGCCTTGGCTTCCGCGAGCGCAAGCTGCAGGTCCTGCTCCTGCTGCACCGGAATGAGCTGCTCGGAAGCAAGCTGATGAGCCCGGTCATAGTTCATCTGCGCGCGCTCCATGGTGGCGCGGTCCAGCTCCGCCTGCGCGTCTGCCTGGGCCAGCCGCGCCCGTATCGGAACATCGTCAATTTCAGCAATCACCTCGCCGGCGGTCACGTGCGACCCCACCGTCACGTTGAGCTGTTTGACGATGCCGGAAAGTTGCGCGCCCACCCGAACTTCAGAGCCGACGCGCAGCCGCACCGTGCCGGTGGCGTTCACCGCATTCGA
>JAJPJZ010000028.1 GCA_021323935.1 Terriglobia bacterium
ACGGGTCGGACCAGGGCTTCGTGGTGTGCAAGCCCGGCGAGTGCGAATACGCGTCGCCGGCGGTGATTGTGGAAGGGCCGGAGATCGGGCGGCGGCGCACGGTGTGCGCGGTAGGCAAGTGCGAGAAGCACTTTAAGCGCGGCCAGGTCGACTACAACGGGCAGACGCGCCACGCGGCGAAGCCCTCGCTGAAGGAGCGCCAGGCGTCGCGGCGCAAGCGGGAAAAAGAAAAGCTGGAGCTGGAAACGCGGCGAGCGATTGCGCGCGCCGTAGCCCTGGCCGCGCCGGCGCAGCCGAAGGTCGACGACCTGCGGGTGCTGGCCATGACGGCCGTGGGCCTGGTGGGTCACGATGCGCGCCGCGCCCTGGTGGCGACGCTGCAGCTTGAGCCGAAGGAACGGACGCGCAACGGCTCCAAGTACGTCGACCATGAAGCCGCGCTGCACGACTACATCGCGGATTGCGCGACGACGGCCAAGCTGAACGGCCTGCTTTTCCTCTGCGCGATGGACCTGCAGCCGTCCAACGAATACCGCAGGACGGACACGGCCGACATGCTGACGCTGGCGAAGCGGTGGAAGGTGGACGCCGCGGCCATCACGAAGAACATGGCGGCCGAGGTCGAGGAGCGGCTGAAGGCGCTCGAAGAGCGGGAAAACTCCAGAGCGAAGGCCGAGGCGGCGAAAAAGAAGCCGGCCGTGCAGGCGTCTGCACAAACGAAGGGCGCGAAGGCAAAACCCGCCGGCGAGGCGAAGGCCGCGGCAAAAGGCGGTGCGCGATGAAGGCGCCGCGGTTTTTCCTGGAGCGCGTCGAGAGCCTGGCAGGTGATTACGACCAGCTGCGATACGGGACCGCCGAGGAGTCCATCTGCATCGGCTGCGCCGGGGGGTTCACTGGCCTGTTCCTGGAACTGAACGCGGTTCTGGAGCAGAACAGCAAGTCGGCGATGGCGGGAGAGCGGATGCGCTGCCGGCGGGTGGCGATCGACCTGAGCCGGATGGCGGCCGAGGGCGCGCGGCATCATCGCGGAAGCAAGCCGGGCGAAATGGCGGCGGCGCTGGAAGCGCTGGGCGCCGACATCGAGGACATGATCGGCGGCGAGCGGCCGAGCGACGAGATCACGACGGAGCAGTTGAAGTTCGCGTTTCGCTCGATGGTGTCGTCCACCTGCCCGGCGTGCGCGGGGTGGAAGGTGAAGGGCCAATCGTTCTGCCCGAACTGCATGGCGAAAGTGCCGGAAACGCTGCGCCGGCAGCTCTATTTCCGCATCAAGCGGCGATACGTGGTGGCGTTCCAGAAGGCGAAGGCGGCACTGCAATCGCGAGTGCCGTCGGCGCGTGACCTCGACCAGGTCGCCGACGAGCAGGCGACCGCGGCCGCGACCGCGGGCGCTTCAGGCGGTGCCTTATGAAGCGCGCCGAAAACTGGCCGCCGGCCGATCAGCAGCTTTTCGTTGGCAGCGTGGACGGGTTTTATCGACCTGACCGGCGCATATTTGCCGCCGGGTACCTGCGCGAACGAGCGCGGATGCGTCGCATTCAAATCGCGAGCGACACATTGTCCGCGATCTTCCTGTTGCTGGCTGCGCTGGCGCTGCTGCTCACGCGGTTCACGCCGGAGCAACTGAAGAAGGCGTGGCTGCTGGTGCCGTTCGCGCTTCCGCCGATGATGATCCGGGTGTGCGCCTGGTGCGATGCGGTGATCGGAGAAAAGTGCGGACAGTGCGGCGAAGAAGCGGAAGAGATCGCTTCGGAGCCAGGCGCGGCGCAAAAGCTGCGGCAGCGGTTCCGGTGCCAGTCAAAGGCGTGCGGCTTCGAGTTCGAGCGCGATCCGCAAAAGGTGACCCACGGCATCTGCCCGCGGTGCGTGGCGAAGAAGGCCTCGGAGCGCGCGGCTGAGCTGGCGTGCGAGGGGAAGGCGGTGCGCGCATGAAGCAGCACGTGCTCTTCCCTGAGATGGAAAACGAGGGGACGGCGGGACTCGAACCCGCGACATCCTGCTTAGAAGGCAGGTGCTCTGATCCGACTGAGCTACGTCCCCGCAGCCGTGATGATAGCAGCGAGGCGCGGCAGCCGGCATTTTCGCGGCGTGCCGCGGCCAGCCTGGAGGCGGCCGTCGAGTTCGCATCGTTCGCCGAGATGCCGATCGACGAGTTCCTGAACGTGTGCCGATGCCGCTACCTGGTGCACGCGCTGGAGCTTGAGGATGGCCACCAGATCCGAGCGGCGCGCCGGCTCGGGACCCACCGCAACAGCGTGGTGCGCTGGATGCGGGAATTCCGCCTCGACTCGCGCGGTTTCAAGCCAAACAAAAAACGGCCGGGCGCGGTCGCGCTGCTTCGGCGGAAAGCGAGGCGCGCGTGAGCCCGCACATGGCGCCGGTGCTGCAGCGACCGCATGCGGATTGGGTGAGGTTGTCGCGGGCGCAGCTTTGCCTGGACTGTGAAGCGATCTCAGACGTGAGCCAGCCGCGGTGCCCGGCGTGTGCGAGCGGCGCGTTTATGACGCTGGCGCCGAAATTTGCGGGCGAAAAGACGCCGGCAAAAACAAAGGCGGTGCCTCATGTTTGACTTCGATGCGGCTTCGCAACTCGCGTGGAGTCAGCTGGCGGCCGCGGCGGTGTTCGTGTTCCTGCTGGGCGCGATCTACGGCCGCTGGCAACGCGCTCACGAGCCGGCGGCGCTGAACTCGCGCGCGATCAAGCCTGGACCGGGCCGCTCGTCGCGGGCGGAAAACCATCTGGCGCTGTACTGCTGCGGCGAGCAGATGCTGTGGGGCCAGCAGGTGGGCGATTTTCAGCAATACGGCGTGTGCTTCCTGAAGTGCCCGAAGTGCAAGCGGGAGATCTGCATGGAAGAGGCGCACAAGGTGGCGCAG
>JAJPJZ010000330.1 GCA_021323935.1 Terriglobia bacterium
AGCTGCGCCTGCCTTCGCGGAATCGCCGCTGGTGCGCCAGGGCCGGCTTTCAGTCGTGCCGCTCAACCAGGAGCAATACCAAATGCTGGCAAAATAAAGCGCACGTCACCGCTTCGTAGGCCAAGCCATCCGCCCCTGAACCTGCGACGCCGCATTTCGTTTTCGAATTGCCGTACAATGCGCCACGCACTATGCGCACAATTCAATTTGCCCTCGCCGTCCTGCTCTCGACCTGCGCCGCGTTCGCGCAGGCAAACTCGCCTCTGGCCCAGCGCATTCAGCAGGTGATTGATCGCCCTGAGTTTCGCCACGCCAGCTTCGGCATTGAGTTTTACGACCTGGACGCGCAGAAGCCGGTTTACCGGCTGAACGCCGACAAGCTGTTCACGCCGGCGTCCACTACCAAGCTGCTGACCGAAGGCACCGCGCTCGAGCTGCTGGGCGCCGATTACCGCTTCCACACGCGCGTCTACCGCACCGGCCCGGTGACCGACGGCACGCTTGACGGCGACCTGGTCCTGGTGGCTTCAGGCGATCCGAACCTTTCAAACCGCGCCCAGCCTGACGGCACGCTCGCCTTTGAAAATGAAGACCACTCCTATGCCGGCTCCCCTGACACCAAAGCAGTTCCCGGCGATCCGCTGGTGGTCATGCGCGAGCTGGCGCGCCAGGTCGCGGCCAGGGGAATCCGCAAGATCACGGGCCGGGTGCTGATTGACGCCAGCCTGTTTGGTGAAGGCACTCGCGAACTCGGCACCGGCGTGGTGGTTTCGCCAATCGTCGTGAACGACAATATTGTTGACGTGACGATCGGCCCGGGCGCGGCCGCCGGCGCGCTGGTGAGCATGCAGGCGTCTCCCGAGACATCGTACGTGCGGTTTGTGAATCAGGCGACCACCGCGGCCGCGGGCACGCGGCCCGAAATCCGCTGGAGCAGCGACGTAGCCAACGGCGACGGCACCCACACCGTGACGGTGAGCGGCACCTTCCCCATGGGCATGGCGCCGATTCTGTTCGCTTATCCTGTGCCGCAGCCGGCGCGCTTTGCGCAGGTGCTGTTTGTGGAAGCATTGCGCGGAGCGGCGGTTGAAGCTGAGCTCGCGCCGCTGGCTGCGGCCCCCGATTTCCACGCCCTCGCCGTCAACTACGTTCCGGATGCCATGGTGGCCGAACACGTCTCGCTGCCGCTCGCGCAGGAGATCAAGGTAACGCTGAAGGTGAGCCAGAACCTGCACGCCAGCATGACGCCGTACCTCCTCGGCGCGGTGCTCGGCCACGCCACGGCTGATTGGGAACAGGCCGGCTTCACGCTGGAACACGATTTCCTGCAGCGCGCAGGGCTCGACCTGAGCGGCGCGTCGCAGGCCGATGGCGCCGGCGGCGCGCGCTCGGCATTCTTCACGCCTGAGTTCATGGTGAGCTACCTGGCGTATATGGCGAAGCAGCCGAATTTCCAGGTGTTTTACAACGCACTGCCCATCCTCGGCAAAGACGGCACGCTGTGGAACATTCAGACAGCCTCGCCCGCCGCAGGTCACGTCTTCGCAAAAACCGGCACCTATGGTGCATACGACGCGCTGAACCGCGATGTGATGGTTACGGGCAAGGGCCTGGCCGGATACACCACCACCCAGCAAGGGCGGCATCTTGCGTTTGCAATTTACGCCAACCACGTCGCCGTCCCCAGTGACGATCCTGAAGCCACCACCAGGATCGTGGGCCAGGCGGTCGGCGAAATCGCCGCCATCGCCTACATGACGCCGGCGCCGAAGTAGCAACCGCAAGCCAACTCATGGGGCTGAGTTGCAGCCGCGCGCGGCTGCCGCGCATGCCCGTTCGGTGACGCCGCAGCCGCGGGCCACGTCGCACGGATTTTCTTAAAATAGAAACATGGCTGTCATCCTGGGCATTGAGACTTCGTGTGACGAAACCGCCGCAGCCCTGGTGCGCGCCGGCGAGCAAGTGCTGTCAAATGTTGTGTCGTCGCAGTTCGCCGTGCACAAGCCCTATGGCGGCGTGGTGCCGGAGCTGGCTTCGCGCGAGCACTTGCGCAACATCGTGCCGGTGGTGCAGGCGGCGCTCGAAGGCGCTGGCGTCACGCCTGACTATTCCGGCGTCGATGCCATTGCCGTCACGCAGGGGCCGGGACTTGCCGGCGCGCTGCTGGTCGGCGTGAGCTACGCCAAGGCGCTGGCATTTGCGGCGGAGAAGCCGCTGATTGCGGTCAATCACCTTGAAGGCCACATCCATGCCGTGTTGCTGCAGATGAAAAATGAAGGCTGCGGCCAGCTTGCCTTTCCGGTGATGGCGCTGGTCGTCTCCGGCGGGCACACGCATTTGTTTCTCGCCAGCCGTCGCGAGAATTCCTGGACGTATCGCAATGTGGGCAAAACCCGTGACGATGCCGCCGGCGAAGCCTTTGACAAAGTCGCCAAGCTGCTCGGGCTGGGCTATCCCGGCGGGCCGGTGATCGATCGGCTGGCCAAGCACGGCGACCCGCAGGCAGTGAAGTTCACGTTCGCGCAAATCAAGTCACCAGCCCGCGGCGAAACCCCTCAAGCCGGTGCCGGCGAGCGCTTTGATTTTTCCTCCAGCGGTATCAAGACTGCCGTGCTGCGCTACGTGGAGCTGCACAACATGAAGCCGGCCATCGAGGCGCGCCGGCGCGCTTTGCTTGAAATTCCGAAGCCCACCGCCGACGATTACCTGCGCCTGTGCGACCGCGAAACGCTCGGCCTGGTGGCCTCGTTTCAGCGCGCCGTAGTTGATGACCTGGTGGGCAAGA
>JAJPJZ010000273.1 GCA_021323935.1 Terriglobia bacterium
ATCGTCACTTCATTTAACCCGGCGCGCAGCACGTCGCCCACCGCCAGTACGCTGGCCGGCGCGCAGACGCTCACCAGCCTGAACCAGAACTTCACTTCGCAATACACCCAGTTGTTCGGCACCGGCACCACTTACCAGGTCACGATGGCGGCGAGCAAGTTCACTACCAACAGCACTTTCGCCACGCTGAATCCCTACATCACTTCAGGCCTGACGGTCAGCCTGACGCAGCCGCTGCTGCGCAATCGCGGATGGTTCCTGACGCATGCGCCCATCATCGTGGCGCAGCGCAACATCAAGCAGTCGCGCGAGAACTTCGGCAGCACGGTGAATGACACCATCCTGCAGGCCGTCAACGACTACTGGAACGTGGTGCAGGCTCAAAAAAGCCTTGAGGTTCTGCAAGGCTCGCTGAAGCTGGCCGAGGCCAGTTACGACCACGACAAGCGCGCGCTGGAGCTGGGCGCGATTTCGCAGCTCGATATTTATCGCAGCGAAGCCCAGGTGGCGCAGGTGAAGCTGCAGATCGTCCAGGCCAACTACCAGGTCAAGACTGCCGAAACCGAGCTGCGCCGCATGATCGGCGCTGACCTCAAGGCTGCAATCGCAGCCCTGGACCTTGATTTGACCGAAGCGGCCGAACCCAGCGGCGAATTGGCCGCCGTTGACCTCGGCCCGGCCTTGGAAAAAGCCTTCCAGAAGCGCCCGGAACTCGAATCGAACCGCATCGACCAGGAGAACGCGGCCACCAGCATCAAGGTTGCCACCAACGGTTTGAAGCCTGATCTTTCGCTCGGCGGCTTCTACAGCATGAACGGCATCGGCGGCAACACGATTGATTCGACGTCAGGGCTGGTCACCTCATCGGGCGGCTTGCTCGATTCCTTCGATCAGCTCGGCAGCATGAATTACCCCAGCTATGGCATGACCGTGACGTTGCGCCTGCCGCTGCGCAACCGCTCGGCGGAAGCCGACCTGGGCAATGCGCTGGTGCAGCAGAAGCGCGCGCTCTATACCGAGCGGCAGCGCGAGCAGGCGATTCAGCAGGAGCTGAAGAACGCCATCGACAACCTGGAACAATCGAAGCTCTCGATCGCCGCGGCCACGCTGAGCCGCGAGCTGGCGCAGAAAAACCTGGAAGCCGAGCAGCGCAAGTATGAATTGGGCGTCGACACCATCTTCTTCGTGCTTGACGCTCAGAACCAGCTTTCGCAGTCGCAGCAGAGCCTGGTTTCAGCCGAAATCGGCTACCAGCGCGCGCTCGCCGCGGTTGATCACGCTACCGGCGAGCTGCTGGAAAAACACCAGGTAATGTTGCAGCCATAAAGCCGCACGCCACAGCCTCGCCGCCTCACCACGCGTTCTTCACCCGGCCGTAAGTTTCGGCCAGCGACTCGGGCAGCACCCGCGTCTCGCCGGCCGTCGTCATGAAATTGGTGTCGCCGAACCAGCGCGGCAAGGCGTGCAGGTGGATGTGGCCTGCTACTCCGGCGCCGGCCGCGCGGCCAATGTTCATGCCAAGATTAAGCCCGTCAGGCTTATAAAGGCGCCGCAGAACCTCCTCGGCATGCTGCGCCAGCGACATCATCTCCTGCGCCGCCGCCGGCTCCAGCTTGCGCAACTCATCAACGTGCGCATACGGCGCAATCATCAGGTGGCCGTTGGTGTAAGGAAATTTATTGAGCATCACCAGGCAGAGCGCGCCGCGATGCACCACCAGGGCAGCGGCATCGTCCGGGGCGCGATGCATTTCACAAAAAAGGCATGCCTCGGGTGAACTGTTATCGGCGGCCGCAGTCGCGATGTATTGATAACGCCACGGCGTAAACAGGAAATCCATACGGCTGGAATTGTAGAAGCCAGCGGCGCCTGCCGGAATTGCATATTGAGTTCGTGGTTTGCGCGGCACGTTGTGCCCGCAAACACCTCCGCGCGCAACCACTCGCAGCCCACCCGCCGCATAAGCCCGCAGCTTTCATTTAGACTTCTGCATTCGCGGAGGTTGAATGAAAGCCGGCGTCGCTGCCCTTCTTCTTTTCTTTTCCTGCCTGGCTCCTGCACAATCCAAGCGTCCCTTCATGTTTGAAGACATGATGGGGCTCAAGCGCGTCAACGAGCCGGTCCCCTCGCCTGATGGCCGCTGGGTGCTGTTCAGCGTGGTAGATGTTGACCTGAAGCAGAACACGCGCAAGCCGCACATCTGGCTCGCGCCGGTTGACGTCTCGCGCGCCGCCGTGCACCAATTGACCTTTGATGCCGCGGGTGAAGACCGCCCGCGCTGGTCGCCCGACGGCCGGCACTTTGCGTATCTCTCCGCGAAATCCGGATCGCAGCAGGTGTGGATTGCCGATTTCAACCAGGAGACCGCCGAGATCGGCGCGTCGCGTCAGCTCACCAACATCTCTACTGAAGCCGACGGCGAGCTGTGGTCACCCGACGGAAAGAACATCCTGTTTGTGTCTGCCGTGTACCCCGAATGCAGCGTGCCCGCCGGCATCGCAGCCGGAACTCCCGCGCAACCCGCCACTCAGCAGCCCGGCGCGCAGCAGCAATTACAGGCCGCGGCGTTTGCCGGCGTTGCCCGCGACCCCGCCGACGAGGACTCGTGCAACAAGCAGAAGGATTCTGAACGCGCTGCCTCGAAGGTGAAGGCGCAGATCTTTACCCGCTTGCTCTACCGCCACTGGAACACTTACTACAACGGCAAGCGCTCGCACTTGTTCCTTCAGCCGGCTGAAGCCGCCACTGCCGCCGGCCCGCCGCAGAGCGCCGCGCGCGATCTCACGCCCGGCGATCACGATGTTCCTCCTTTTTCGCTTGGCGGCCAGGACATGTACGCGTTTTCTCCTGACGGGAAGGAGATCGCCTTCACGTCAAACATCGACGAAGTGGAAGCCATCTCGACCAACAACGATGTGTTTGTGGTGCCGATCAGCGGCGGCGTGGCCAGGAACATCACTGCCGCCAACAAGGCCAGCGATTCCACTCCGCTTTACTCGCCTGACGGCAAGTACATCGCCTATCGCGCGCAGGCGCGGCCGGGATATGAAAGCGATCGCTTTCGCCTGTTGCTTTATGAGCGCGCAACCGGCACGATCGCAAACCTGACCAAGCCTTTCGACGAATGGGTGGGCAGCTTTGCGTGGTCGCCCGACAGTCGCACCCTCTACTTCAGCGCGGAGCATAAAGGACACGAGCTGGTGTACGCGGTTCCGGCCACTCCGCCGTACTCCGTGCGCGTGCTGGTCGCCGGCCACAACGATGACCTGGCTATTACGCCTGACGGCAAGCGCCTGCTGTTCACGCGAATGTCAGCAGAAGCACCCAACGAAATCTACTCCGCCGATGCCGCCGCCAAGGGCTGCCCGGCGCCGACCGGTAACGTCGATTCCGCAGCAGCGCCAAACTGCACCTTGGAAAAAGGCGACCCGATCACCAGGATTAACGAGCCCGTTCTTTCGCAAATTGCCATGCAGCCGGTGGAGTCGTTTTTCTTCAAAGGCTCGGAGAAGGCCGACGTGGAAGGTTTCCTGGTCAAGCCGCCGAACTTCAACGCGGCGCAAAAATATCCGGTCAAGTTCCTGATTCACGGCGGGCCGGAAGGCGCCTGGGGCGATTCCTGGTCGTATCGCTGGAACCCGGAGCTGTTTGCGGCCAACGGATACGTGGTCGTGATGATCAATCCGCGCGGCTCAACCGGCTACGGGCAAAAGTTCATTGACGATGTGAACGGCGATTGGGGCGGCCGCGCCTTCCATGACCTCATGCTCGGCCTCGATTACGCCGAGAAGCAGTTCCCCTTCGTCGACAAGGACCGGGAATGCGCGCTGGGAGCGAGTTTCGGCGGATACATGGCCTATTGGCTCGAGGGCCACACCACCCGCTTCCGCTGCATCGTGGCGCATGACGGCATGTTCAACTCCGAATCCGCCTACGGCTCCACGGAAGAGTTATGGTTCAACGAATGGGAGTTCAAGGGCACGCCGTGGAACAACCGCGCGCTGTATCGCAAGTGGTCGCCGCACCTGTTCGCCACCAGTTTCAAAACGCCGCTCCTGGTGGTGCATGGGCAGCTTGATTACCGCCTCGACGTCAGCGAAGGATTTCAGGCTTTTACTACTCTCCAACGCCTCAAGGTGCCATCCAAGATGTTGTATTTTCCCGATGAAGGTCACTGGGTATTGAAGCCGCAGAATTCCGAGCTTTGGTACAAAACCGTGAACGATTGGGTTGATCAGTGGGTCAACCCGAAAGCACGATAGCCGCAACTTACATCGCGCGTGCGTCTCCGCTGCGCGATTCAGGAGTGAGAGCAATGAAGCAACGTACTCTCGGGCA
>JAJPJZ010000206.1 GCA_021323935.1 Terriglobia bacterium
CCTTCCGGCATGGCCAGCATCTCGTAGGGCTCGTTCATCAGCGTGATGTAGTAGAAAATGCTTTCTTCATCCTGGTACATCCGCTTGATGCCGTCCTGCACGATGATGGCAATCTCGTAAGCAAAGGCGGGATCATACGCAATCAGGTTCGGCACCGGATACGCCAGCAAGTGGCTGTTGCCGTCCTGGTGCTGCAGTCCCTCACCCGCCAGCGTAGTGCGCCCGGCCGTGCCGCCCATCAGGAATCCGCGGGCGCGTATGTCGCCGGCCGCCCACACCAGGTCGCCCACGCGCTGCAGCCCGAACATCGAATAAAAGATGAAGAACGGAATCGTGTTGATGCCGGCCGTCGCGTAAGCCGTTCCCGCCGCGATGAACGAACTCATCGAGCCGGCTTCGGTGATGCCTTCTTCCAGGATCTGCCCGTTCTTGGCTTCCTTGTAGTAGAGCAGCGTGTCGATATCCACCGGCTCATAGAGCTGCCCGGCGTGCGAGTAAATGCCGACGGCGCGGAACAGCGCCTCCATGCCGAAGGTGCGCGCTTCGTCGGGCACGATCGGAACAATCAGGTGGCCGAGCTTTTCGTCGCGCAGCAATTTTGACAGCATGCGCACGAACGCCATCGTGGTTGACGCTTTGCGGCCTTCGGTGCCCTTGTAGAATTCCTCCCACAAGTCCTGCGTTGGCGGCGTGATGGGCTTGCTGCGCACCGCGCGCTTGGGAATGTAGCCGCCAAGTTCCTGGCGCCGCGCCTTCAGATACTTGAATTCGGCGCTGTCTTCCGGCGGCCGATAGAACGGCGCCTTGGCGATCTCCGCGTCAGAAATGGGCACGCCAAAACGCGAGCGGAAGGCGCGCAGCTCATCTTCGTTCAGCTTCTTCTGCTGGTGGGTAATGTTCTTGCCTTCACCCGCTTCACCCAGGCCATAACCCTTCACGGTTTTTGCCAGCACTACCGTGGGCTGGCCCTTGGTCTTCACCGCGGCATCGAACGCCGCATAAACCTTGATGGGATCGTGACCGCCCAGCCGCAGCTTCTTGAGCTGTTCATCCGACATGTGGCTGACCATCTCCAGCAGCCGCGGATCCGTCCCAAAGAAGTGCTGGCGCACGTATGCGCCCGATTCCACTGAAAACTTCTGCCACTCGCCATCCACAATCTCGCCCATGCGGCGCGCCAGCAGCCCTTCACGGTCGGCGGCCAGCAGCGGGTCCCAGTCGCTTCCCCAGATCACCTTAATCACGTTCCAGCCGGCGCCGCGGAATGCCGCTTCCAGCTCCTGGATCACGTGCCCGTTGCCGCGCACCGGCCCATCGAGCCGCTGCAGGTTGCAGTTGATGACGAAAATCAGGTTGTCGAGCTTCTCGCGCGAAGCCAGCGTGATGGCGCCCAGCGCTTCGGGCTCATCCATTTCGCCGTCGCCCAAAAACGCCCACACATGGTGCGGCGAAGGCCGGCGCAGCCCGCGATCTTCCAGGTAGCGATTGAAGCGCGCCTGGTAAATCGCCATTAGCGGCGAAAGCCCCATCGAGACGGTGGGAAACTCCCAGAAATCAGGCATCAGCCACGGGTGCGGATACGACGACAAGCCGCCGCCGGGCTTCAATTCGCGGCGAAAATTTTCCAGCTTCTGCTGCGGAAGCCGCCCCAGCAGGAAGGCGCGCGCATAAATGCCGGGCGAGGCGTGCCCCTGGAAATAAACAATGTCGCCATCGACGCCCTCACCTTTTCCGTGGAAGAAGTGGTTGAACCCAACTTCATAAAGCGTCGCCGCCGATGCGTACGTGGAGATGTGGCCGCCGATCCCTTCGCTTTCGCGGTTGGCGCGCACCACCATGGCCAGCGCGTTCCAGCGAACCAGGCTCTTGATGCGGCGTTCCAGCTCCTGGCTGCCGGGAAAGTTCGGCTGCTTATCGGCCGGAATGGTGTTGTAGTACGGAGTCGTGGCCGTGAATGGCTGCTTGACTCCGCTGTGGCTCAGGAAGCCGCGCACCTCCTGCAGCAGGCGCCCGGCCCGCTCCGGCCCGCGGTGCCGGAGCACGTAGTCCATGGAATCGATCCACTCGCGCGTTTCCAGCGCGTCCATGGCGTCGGCGCGCGCCTCGGTAGAGCCGTTGGAGGAAGCTTTCACATGTTGGGCTGATTCGGCCGGAATCTTTACTTCAGTACTCATTGATCTTTGCTCGCTCGGCTCGCCCACCGCTGAACGGTGGGGTCCGCGTCAGGTTCGCGTGCGCTCGTTCAGGAGCGAGCTCAGCAGCCTCGTGCCCCTCGCTGCTGCGCCCGCGATACGTGGGGCCAAACAGAAAATCTTAACAGAAGCGCGCCGGTCCGATTTGGCGAAAGCCCTAGGCGGCAACGCTGGTGACGTGAGGCAAGAAGATGCTGACGGTCGTGATGCCTGAGCCGCTGCGGAAGCGCAGCCGCCCGCGATGCTTGTGCACCGCGACGTTCGCGGCCCAAAGCCCCAGCCCTTTGCCGCGCACCGCACTCGAGGAAGCGAACGGATGCATGAGCCGGCTGCGCAGCGAAGGTTCAACTCCGCTGCCGCGGTTGTGGATGACGATGCGCGCGCCGTAGCGAAACGGCTCCTGCGCTTCGCGGCACCGGCTGCATCGCACCACAATTTCGCTGGCCGGCGCGGCAGCCGCGATGGCATTTTGCAGCACGTTGCTGAGCGCCTGCTCCAACTCCACGCGGAATCCGGCAACGGTTGCGGGTGCAAGCTCGGTGCGCACCGTGACCCCGCGCTTTTCAATCTCGCCGCGCTGCTGCTCAATCACCGCGGTTAGCAGCTCGGGCAGTTGCAGCAGGCCCGGCTGGTTGGGGCCGCGATACAGCGAGACCAGCTGGCGCGTGATGGTGGCGATGCGCCGCGCATCGTCGCTGGCGTAATTGATGAGCTTGCGGTCGTGCTCCGCGTCAAGCCGGTTTTCAAGGAGCGAAAGCGCAGAGATCACCGAGGTCAGGGGGTTGTTGATCTGGTGCGCCAGGTTTGCGGCCATGCCCGATTCGCCCTCGGCGCGCTCGCGCTCCAGCTCCGTTTGCCGCGCGGCTTTCAGGCTGGCCGCAGCGTCGGCCAGCGCCAGGCCGAGCTTGCGCACTTCCGCCGGGCCTGAAACCGGGATTGGAGTTTCAAGGTCGCCATAGCGCAGCAGCGTGGCGCGCCGCGTAAGCCGCGCCAGCGGCACCGCGATCAGCGTGGCCGCTCCGTAGCAAAGCAGCAGCGCCGCCACCACGAAGGCCGCAATCAGCAGCCACGAGGCCCGCCGTAACATCGCGGTCGGCGCCAGCGCCTGGCGCTCAGGCATGGCTGAGACAACGCACGCCCCCAGCAGCGGAAGCCCGAGGCTGCGCACCATGAACTTGTGGCCTTCGCCGTCCACGGCGTGCGTGGCCGAGCAGCTCATCGCCGCCGAAACCTGCCGCTTCAGCGGAGGCGCTAGCATCTGCCCGTTGGTCAGCAGCAGCGCCGAAGTGCTTGAGCCGAACTCGCCGCCCGCAAGGATGCGATACAGCTCGGCCAGCGGGAACTCGGCCAGCACGTCAGTTCCGAGATCGCGGTTCGATTGCGTGATGCGGTAGCTCGAAAGATTCAGCATGAATTCCACGTCGTTGCCGGCAGGAGGGCGCGGCCGCCACTGGCAGTGACGTGACGTAATGCTGGCCCGCGGCGTCGATAACACGGCGCAATCGGCGTGCTCCCGCGCGGCGAACTGCTCAAGCGCTTCGCGCGCGCACACCAGGTTCAATTTGCCGCTGATACTGCAATTAGCTTCCGCATTTTCCAGCAGGTTCGCGGCAGCCGTTCGTTGCCGCCGCACCAGCGCCATGATGCTGTCGCGCTTGCTCTCGGCATCCGTCATCAGGATCGAGCTGGCATACTGCTCGACCGCGTTGCGCGATATGCGCTGCCCCACAAACGCGACCAGGCCGGTGGCAATGACCAGCGGAATGACAAACAGGATCGTGAGCTGTGCACGAATCGAGAGCATTCGGGGGGAGCCGCATTGCGAGTAGCTGCAATTCGGCGGCCAAGCGGCCATGCCCTGAACTATCTGGCGATTAGCTCACCTGCCGCCCTGCGCAGGCGTGTAAAACCGCAGCTCGATGCACGCAGCTTTTTCCCTTTTGTTACGGGCAAAAAGTAACAGGGGAAGGCGGCGCCTTCCCCTGAATTCGCCTATTTTCCGGCGGGCTGCGGCTGGCCCACGCGCTTGCTCACCGTGAACTTCATCGCGTGGCGGTCGCGATCGGCATCCACCACCAGGTGATCGCCGTGCAGCACTTCGCCATCCAGGATCTTCAGCGCCAGCGGGTCCTGGATGAGCCGTTGGATCGCGCGCTTCATCGGCCGCGCGCCGTAAGCCACGTCGTAGCCTTCGCCGAACAGCAGCTCCTTGGCAGCATCCGTCAGCTCCAGGCTGATGCGGCGCTCCGCCAGCAGCCGCCGCAAATCTTCGAGGCGCAACTCAACGATCCGGGTGAGCTGCTCTTTGCCGAGCGGGCTGAAGATGATGATGTCATCAACCCGGTTCAGGAACTCGGGCTTGAAGTGCGATTGCACCGTCTGCATCACCTGCTGCCGCGCGCGCTCAAATGCCTCCGGCGTGCGCAGGTTCTCGGCCTGCAGATACGACGCGCCCAAGTTCGACGTCATGATGATCACGGTGTTGCGGAAATCGACCGTGCGGCCTTTGCCGTCCGTGAGCCTGCCGTCATCCAGAATCTGCAGCAGCACGTTGAACACGTCGCCGTGCGCCTTTTCGATTTCATCGAACAGCACCACCGAATACGGCCTCCTGCGCACGGCTTCCGTCAACTGCCCGCCCTCTTCGTAGCCCACGTATCCCGGCGGCGCGCCGATGAGCCGCGACACCGCGTGCTTTTCCATGTACTCAGACATGTCAATGCGCACCATGCTGTGCTCATCGTCAAACAGGAATTCAGCCAGCGCCCGCGCCAGCTCCGTTTTGCCTACGCCGGTCGGGCCCAGGAAGATGAATGACCCGATCGGCTTGTGCGGATCGCTCAACCCGGCGCGCGAGCGCCGAATTGCATTGGCCACCTTTTGCAGCGCAGCGTCCTGCCCGATCACGCGCTGGCGCAGCCGGTCTTCCATCTCCACCAGCTTCTTCACTTCGCCCTCGAGCATTTTTGAAATCGGGATCCCGGTCCACTTGCTCACGATGCGGGCAACATCTTCTTCATTCACTTCTTCTTTGAGCATGCGTCCGCTGCCCGCTTTGCCGTCGGATTGCGCGCTGAGCCGCGCCAGTTCGCCTTCCGCCTGCCGCAGCTCCCCGTACTCAATGCGCGAGGCGCGCTCAAAATCCCCGCGCTGCCGCGCCTGCTCAAACTGGTGCCGGAGCTGGTCGATTTTCTCCTTCAGCGTCTTGACGTGCGTGATGGCTTCGCGCTCTTCCTTCCAGCGCGCGCGCAGCGCGTTGGCGCGCTCACGAATTTCCGCCAGCTCTTTCTCCACCGCGCGCAGGCGCTCGCGCGAGTTTTCGTCGGCTTCGCGCTTCAGCGCCTGCCGCTCAATTTCCAAGTGCGTGGCGCGACGGTCAAGCTCGTCAATCTCCGTGGGCACCGAGCCAATCTGGATGGCAAGCGATGCCGCCGCCTCATCAATCAGGTCAATGGCCTTATCGGGCAAAAAGCGGTCGCTGATGTAGCGGTGCGAAAGCGTCGCCGCCGCCACGATCGCCGAATCCTTGATGCGAACGCCATGATGCACCTCATAGCGCTCCTTCAGTCCGCGAAGGATCGCAATCGTGTCTTCCACGTTGGGCTCGCCCACAAACACGATCTGGAAGCGGCGTTCGAGCGCCGCGTCCTTTTCGATGTACTTGCGATACTCGTTCAGCGTGGTCGCGCCGATGCAGCGCAGCTCGCCCCGGGCCAGCGCCGGCTTCAGCATGTTGGAAGCGTCAATGGCGCCTTCGGCAGCGCCCGCGCCCACCAGCGTGTGCAGCTCGTCGATGAACAGGATGATCTGGCCCTGCGATTCCTCAATTTCTTTGAGCACCGCCTTCAGCCGGTCTTCAAATTCGCCGCGGTATTTGGCTCCCGCCAGCATCGCGCCCAGATCGAGCGCGATGATGCGCTTGGGCCGCAACACTTCCGGCACGTCGCCTGAAACAATGCGCCGCGCCAGGCCTTCTACGATCGCGGTCTTGCCTACGCCGGGCTCTCCAATCAGCACCGGGTTGTTCTTGGTGCGCCGCGAAAGCACCTGCACCACCCGGCGAATCTCTTCATCACGGCCGATCACCGGGTCCAGCTTGCCCCGCTTCGCCAGCTCCGTCAGGTCGCGGGCATAGCGCTCCAGCGCCTGGTACTTGGCCTCAGGGTTCTGGTCGGTCACCCGCTGCGAGCCCCGCACCGTCGCCAGCGCTTTCAGGATGGCATCGTGCGTCGCGCCGTGCGTCGCCAGGATGCGTTGCGCCGCATCGCCCTTTTGCTGCGAGGCCGCAAGCAGCAGGTGCTCGGCAGATACGTATTCGTCTTTGAACGCTTGCGCCTCTTTGAATGCCTGGTCCAGCAGCGCCTGCGCCGCCTGGCTCAGGCGCGGCTCGGCCGAAGCGCCCGTCACTTTCGGCAGTCGGTTGATCTCGGCCCGCGCCTCGGCAGCCACGGTTTGCGCATCGGCGCCCACTTTGGAAAGCACCGGCGCCACTACGCCTTCGCGGTCTTCAGCCAGCGCTGCCAGCAAATGCACCGGCAGCAATTCCGGATTGCCGTGCTCGCCCGCCAAGTGGCTGGCCGCCTGCACCGCTTCCTGCGCTTTAACCGTCAATTTGTCCCATCGAATTGCCATGCTGTGCCTCGTGTACTGCTACTGATGTCGCGCGCTGGTCCTGCGTTTCTGCCTTCGCGCACGCGCGATAAAAATTAAGGGGCCAATGCTCGGCCCCTCAAACCTGCAGAATGCTTAACTCCTCGGTGCGTTGCGTCACGCCGCCTGGCCCTGCGTCTTTTTTCCGTGGCCTTCAATCGTCTTCTGACCTTGCGCTTGCGTGCTCACGCCCACCTTGATTTGCTTCGGCTTGGCTTCGGCGCGCTTGGCCAGCTTGATCTCGAGCACGCCGTTGTTGTAGCTGGCGTTCACGTCATCGGTGCTCACCGTGTTGGGCAGCGTGAACGAACGCGCGAACGAGCCA
>JAJPJZ010000175.1 GCA_021323935.1 Terriglobia bacterium
GCCTGGAGCGGAGTCGTGGGTTCGCTGCTCACCCGTTACGGCTGGATGCGCGCCGGCCATGCCTCGGCCCAGGACTGGCGCATTCCCCTCGATATTCCGGAAGATTCCGCGGTGGTTGCTGAACTGCTGTCCAAGCCGAAAAAGCCGCAGGCCAAGGCCATTGAGTAGCGTGCGCGGCCAGCCCAATCCCACTTTGCGCACTACTTCGGCAAAGCGCGATCATTGCGCAGCGAGTCGACGACCGGGTGCACCTTCACGAACTGCAGGATGTTAAATTTTTCGTCGCAGGCCCGCACCGGCCGCTATGAGGTCTACACATCCGAAAAAAAGCCAGACGAGTTCGCCGATTGTGGATTTGCGGTTCTCGCTCGAAGTCCACAATCGTCTGCCCACGCCCACCACACATGCGAGAGAATCCTGGTTCGCGCGCCCGGGATTGAAGACAGCTTCCCATACGTTCAACTCTCCCAGCCCTCACCATCGATGCTCGGCGCATGAACGAGGACGACCACCATATCCAAGTCTCTGGCTCCAGTTCAGCAGAGGTACTGGTCTATTGCCGCAAGAGCTTTCCCAAGCGCCTTCCGGACGCATATCGAACCGGAGCTTCTCTCAACCTCAATATCGTCCTGCACGAGACCCACGGGGGAACCTTCCGTCTTTCGGCCGACGTTCAACGCGGCGAATTGACCGACCAGTGATCCCGTCCCGCGCCCCTCCGCACCCCGTATGCCCTTAGTCACATTGCCGCAGTTACCCGCATCGTGTACGATTTTCTGTCTTCCCGTTTTTGTTGCATCCGAGGGCCGGGCTCATGCGCCCGCGCCTGCAGCTCAGGCATTTGCTTTGGCGTTGCCGATTCAGCAAGTTACGTGCCCCACGCGGTTGCCGTTTAATGCAGTCAGGTACCGCTTAGGGCCGATTCGGCGCGGTCGGCGGAATCCGGTTTGCCGTGGCAACGGTTTCCCCTACCCTGATACTAAGGAGTAATGTCCGGGGCGGACCCTGTGCCGCCGGCTTTTTGGGGCGCTCCGCAGCACCAGCAAGGCAGTTCGCGTGGCTGAGACGTAACGGGCAAAAAGTAAAACAAACCAAGAAAGACGCGCAGCAGCACACCAAGCGCAGCAGCGACCAAGGAGAGGAACGAAGCATGCACCGACCCATTAAGTACGTCGAGAAGGGGTTGTCCTACACCGCAAAGGCCGCATGGGCGGTCTTTGAGCGCCTGAATCGCATCTCGCCCAATCCCTCCTTTACGCCTGCCTGGTCTGAAAAGCCGCTGCTCAAGTCGTACCAGAAAACCAAGCCGCCGCTCGGCTGGCCGCGCGCCACCGATTCGCTGTGCCCGCGCTGCGTGCCTGAAATTCGCAAGCAGATCCTCGACGGCAAGCTGCCTCACGAAATCCTGCTCAACGAAAAAGTCGGCGAGATCAAGGCCACCATCGTCGAGCGCGACGGCAAAATCCTCATGGTCAAGGATTGCCCCAAACACGGCCACTTTGAAGACGTCATGTCCATCGATCCGGCCATGTTCCGCCACATCGAAGAAGTCTTCCCCGGCCGCGACATTCGCTCGCACAACGATGAGCGCCTGCACAACCACGGCACCAGCACCGTCAAGTACGGCCGCGGCGCCGTGCTGACCATCGACCTCACCAACCGCTGCAACATGATGTGCGATCCCTGCTTCATGGATGCCAACCAGGTTGGCTTTGTCCACGAGCTCACCTGGGACGACATCAAGACGCTGCTCGATAACGCCATCTCCATCAAGCCCAAGCGCCAGATGTCGGTGCAGTTCTCAGGCGGCGAGCCTACGCTCTCGCCTTATTTCCTTGACGCCGTGCGCTACGCCCGCAAGGTCGGCTACACCTCGGTGCAGGCTGCCACCAACGGCATTGAGTTCGCCAAGAGCTACGAGTTCTGCGAGCAGGCCGCTGACGCCGGTCTGCGCTACGTCTATTTGCAGTTTGATGGCGTGGGCAACGCCGCCAACTCGCATCGCGCCGTCGGCAACCTGTTTGACGTGAAGCTGAAGGCCATGGAGAACGTCCACAAGGCCGGCATCGAAATTGTTCCCGTCACCACCATCATCAACGGTATCAACAACGAGCAGGTCGGCCGCATCGTAAAGTTCGCGCTCGATAATCCCAAGCTCACCAGCTTCATCTCCTTCCAGCCGGTTTCGTTCACCGGCCGCGACGAAGACATTACCGATGAACGCCGCCTGGCGCAGCGCTACACCCTCTCGCACCTGGCCCACGACGTAAAGTCGCAGACCGGCATCGGCGAGCCCACGCGCGATTGGTTCCCGCTCTCCTTCGTCTCCACCTTCAGCGATTGGAGCGACCTGGTGCACGGCCCTGACGCGCAGTGGGGCCAGCTTAGCTGCGGCTGCCACCCCAATTGCGGTGTCGGTATGGCCGTCATGGTCGATAAGGAAACCAAGGAATCGGCGCCGCTTTCCGCCTTCCTCAACCTCGATCAACTGGCCAAAGACGTTGCCAAGATCAACGACGCCGCCCGCGGCAAGTTCCTCTCGTCGCTCGGCATGGCCATTGCGATCATGCGCAACTACGATTCCTTCAAGACGCCCACCCACTTCTCCCTCGCCGCCATGATGCAGAAGATGGACAAGACCTTCGGCGTCACCAAAAAGGCCCAGTCCGGCGCCTACGGCA
>JAJPJZ010000265.1 GCA_021323935.1 Terriglobia bacterium
AGAACGAAAAAGGCGAAGAGGGCTCGAATCTCTTTTCGCCTTTTTCTTGTTTCTGGCCCGCCGGGGTGCTTCGTTTTGCCCGGGCGATTCTTCTATCGCGGCGGCTCGTTCGGATCGGGCGGATAATTTGCCGGGTCGAGCGGCGCGTCATCCGGGCCGGCCGCGGTGCGTGCAGAGCCCTGCGCCTTGCGGCCAGGCGTTGCCAGCTTGTCGCGCTGCAGCTCCACGATGTCAGCCATCTCGTTGTGCGACCCCATGAGCCACTGCGCAAAGAAATCGCCGCGCCGCATGATGACGTAATCGTTGATGGGCGTGTAAGGATGGCGCATGCCGGGGAACACCAGCATCTCGAAGCGCTTGTTGGCCTTGATGAGCGCATCTGCCATCCGCATGGTGTTGGCGGCGTGCACGTTGTTATCCATGTCGCCGGTTGTCAGCATGAGGTGGCCCTTAAGGTTCTTCGCCAGCTCTGAGTTCTTGTCAATCTGGTAGATGAACTTCGAAGTGCCGTCTTTCTGCTGCTCTTCCTTGATGCCGTTGTATTTTTCCGACCACGTCTTGTTGTACACGTTGTTGTCATGATTGCCGGATTCGGACCAGCCGGCCTTGAAGAAATCGGGGAACTGCATCATGGCGGCCGCGGTCATGAAGCCGCCGCCGGAGTGGCCCCAGATGCCGACGCGGTTCGCGTCAATATAGGGATGAATGGCGGCAAGCTGCTCGGCCGCAGCTTTCTTGTCGGCCAAGCCGTAGTCGCGCAGATTGAAGTAGCCGTAGGCGTCATACCACTTGTTGCGCTGCGGTGAGCCGCCGCGCCCGCCGACCTCGATCACGATGAAGCCCATTTGCGCCAGCGCGAGGTTGGCCGCGCCTGCTCCGCCCTTTACGAACGCCTTGCTCACGCTTTCCGTCTGCGGGCCGGGATAGACGTATTCGATCAGCGGATATTTCTTGTTCGGGTCGAAATCGAATGGCTTGTAAAGAACGCCGTAAAGATCAGTGACGCCGTCATCGGCCTTCACACGGAAGGTTTCAGGGAACTTGAAACCCGCTTCCAGCAGGCGCTTTACGTCGGCGGTTTCAAGGTCAGCAATGGTCGTGCCCTGGTCGTCGTAGAGCACCGACCGCGGCGCCAGATCGACGCGGCTGAAGTTATCGACAAAATACTTGCCGTCATCGGCCGCGCTGAAGGCATGGCTGAAGTTGCCGTTCACAATCATCTTCAGGCCGCTGCCATCAAGATTCACGCGGAACAGGTGGTCGTAGTACGGGTCTTCGCTGTGGTCATAGCCGGTGCCGGTAAAGTACATCTGCCGCGCAGTTGAATTTACACTGACAACCTGGTCGGCCATGAACTCGCCGCTGGTGATCTGGTTCTTCAGCTTGCCGGTTGCGCCATCGAAGAGGAAATAATGGCCCCAGCCGTCGCGCTCGCTCCACCAGATCAGCTCCGCGCCGTTTGAAACAAGGCGCAGCGGCTTCAGGTCAAGCCACACATTGGCGCGCTCCTGGATGAGGGTTTTCACGGCGCCGGTATTGGCGTCGGCCACGCACACGTCAACTGAGCGGAAGTTGCGGCTCATGCTGGTGAAGTAGAGCTTGTCAGAGCCATCGGCGAGCCAGCGCGGCGAAGTGCGGAACTGCCCCGCTCCCTGACGTTCGCCCTGCTGTTCGCGCTGCTGCTCGCGCTCGCGGCTGGAGACCTGCGCGTCTTCGATGCTGAGCATCTGCTGGTAAAAATTCCTGGCTTCGACCTTTACCGCCTTCCGGGCGGCGACATCGAAGATCTGAATCTCAGGAATCGGCACATTCTCATCACCCGGCATGGCATAGGGATACGATTCGAGCACCGGGCGCGGATTCTTCAGCGTCAGGATGACCCAGAGCTCAGCGACTTTGCGCTCGTCGTTGCGCACCAGCGCGAACTTTTTCGAATCCTTCGACCAGTGAATCGTGACAGCGGGCGAGCGCTGGCCCAGCTTGTTCTCGGCGTCTTTCTTGTTCTCGCGCTTGAGCTGCTCGGCGTCTTCGGTGATGAGCTGGCGCGCGTAGCTGTACTTGGCTTCGCCATCGGTCGTGAGCTGCGTTTCCGTGATGGAGGGATCGGCGGGGTTCTTCTGCGCCTTGGCGTAACTGGCCGCATCCATCACGTAAAGGTTGTCGTGGCGGGTGAAGATGATCGTGTTCTCGTCAGGCGAAATGGAAGCCCACATCGGCCGCCGGCGGTCCTGGAAGCCATCAAGCCGCGTTACCTTGCCGGTTGCAAGTTCATATTCAAAATAGATGGTGCGGGTGTCGCGCGGGCGAGCGGCGGCATCGTCGGCGCCCTGGCCGTTCTGGTCGCGTCGGCCGCGCTGTTGCTGCTGATCGTCCTGGTTCTCTTCGTCGCCTTCGTCGCTCTTCTTCTCTTCAGGAATTACGCCGTCTCTAGAGACTTCTATGTCGAACCGGATGGCGGTGTCCTGCTTCACCAGCTTTACGTTGCGCAGCGGCAGGTGCTGCGAATCGTAAGGAAAGTTGGTCAGCGCGTTGAGCGCGCTGGCCATCTTGGTGTTGTCCCACAGCGGCACGCGCGTGCGCTTCGCCGGGTCAACCACCCACCAGCGAGTGCCGTCGGTGGTTTCGTAGCTGTACCAGAAGCGGTCAGAGCTCTCGAACCAATGCGGCGTCACCGCGGTATCGAACACCAGCTTGCCGAACTTCGATGGCATCCAGCGTGAAGCCAGCTCGTAATTAGGCGAGGGGTTGGCGAACGAGGATGCCGAAGCCGGCGTAAGTTGCGCGGATTGCGCAAACGAAAACGAGGCAAGGAAAAGGGCAACGGCGAGAACGCGGCGGACCATAGGATGACTCCGAAGTGGTGGGTTTTGGGCTACAACGGATTTTGCATTTGATAACGGCAGCGCAGTGAAGTCAATAAGGCAGAGCGCGCAAGCAGCGTAAAGAAAGGTTAATGCCGCCAGCGCAGCGCGAGTCCTGAAGCCGCATAAAGCGCGCAGTTCGACGCACAAAGCAAAACTCCCGGAGCATCGCTCCGGGAGTTTCACAGCCAACTGATTCCCTCTCTCCCTTGCACTGTTTCCCCCAGGATTTTTTGTGCAGGGGAGCCTTGAGACTCACTTGGAAGTGCGTGAAGTGGTTTGAGTATGGTGCCGGTCAGCCATTCGCGAAAGCCACGAATCGCCTTAACTCACAGCGTGAATTACCTTAGCCGCAAGCGACGGTATCCCGCTTCGGAACCGCCGCGGCACTGACCGGCCGAAATGCAGTGCTGCGCCTGACATCAAAACGCCGCCCGTTTTCATCTGACTTGCTGTGAGTTCCAGAGTAGCTATGGGAGCCTTCGCGGCGGTGTTTGCGCTTGTGGCGGCGCTGCCGGCGCAACCCGCGGAACCCGCTTCTGATCAGCACCTGAGCGACCCTGCTGCGGCGCTGTACCAGCGCTCGCCGTTCGCCCACGGATACATTCATGGCTACGAAGAGGGCTTCCACGTCGGCGATCAGGATCTGCAATTCGGCCGACTCACGCGCGGCGACCGCAGGAAAACCTCGGCCGGCCATCCTCGCCCTGCGCTCAGGGGTGAAAGCGCTTCGTTCCGCGAGGGCTACGACCAGGGCTTTACCGCCGGCTATCGCGACAGCGTGGCGGGAAGGGAGTTCAGGGCCATCGCGGCATTGCGCCAGGCCGCCGCAGCTTTGGGCGAGGGCGCCCGCGCCCAGGACGACGGCGGCTTCGACGCGGCGTTCATGACGGGCTACTTTGCCGGGGAAG